>NZ_JBMLRC010000406.1:0-7863 GCF_049241225.1 Emticicia sp. | reverse complement strand
TGATTTATACCGTGTTTCTTACGTGGGCAACGAAAGCACTGCCCCAATAGCGGCAGCTCCTATCAACTCAGCCAATGCTTTACGTAGAAGTTTGGAGAAATTCCATACCGGTGGACCAAATCCTGCCGCAGTTGCTACGGCTTGGCCTCAGCTAAAAAGTCCAGACAGATTCATTCGTTATGCTGCACGTTTGGCATTGGAGCATCAACCAGTGGCTCAATGGCAAGATTTAGCTCTGAAAGAAAAAGACCCAGTTGCTCTTACGCAATCATTGATTTCATTGATTCGCATGGGCGATGGTTCTAAGAAAAACGAAATCGTAAATGCACTTTTGGGCGTAAACTTCAAAGCTTTACAACAATCGCAACAATTAGATTTATTGAGAGCATTTGAGTTGGCATTCTTGCGAATGGGTCAGCCTGACGCAACTCAAAAACCTAAAGTGATAGCTTATCTAAACCCACTTTATCCAGCCAATACGGCTCACTTAAATCGCTCTTTGAGTAAATTATTGATTTATTTAGATGCCCCCGAAGCAGTTGCGAAAACACTCGCTTTGATGGATATTAAAACCGAGCCGGGAAGTGATGCCCTCAACGTTGAAACGGCCACCGCTTCAAATGATTTGATTTTGAGAAATCCTCAATACGGGAAAGATATTGCGGCAATGTTGGCTAATATTCCACCAGCTCAACATACTTATTATGCCGTAATGTTGAGTTTGGCAAAAGAAGGTTGGACGCCCGAACTGCAAGACAAATACTTTAAATGGTACTACAAAGCTTTTGAATACAAAGGCGGAAACAGCTATATCGGTTTCTTGGATAGGTCGTTAAAACTGGCTTTGAAAAATGTTCCTGATAGTAAAAGGGCCTATTTTGAAAAACTCGCTGGTGCAGAAAGATTGAGTAAAAATGGTAATGATTTTATTTCGTTAACTGCACCAAAAGGCCCAGGCAGAAACTGGAGAATGGAAAACGCCTTGCCTATCGTTGAAAAAGGATTAACCGACCGAGATTTTGAAAACGGAAAAGCCATGTTTGCCGCCACAACCTGTAAAATGTGCCATGCCATGAGAGGTGATGGCGGAGCAATTGGGCCAGATTTGAGTCAATTATATACCCGTTTTTCTTCAAAAGATATGTTGGAGTCAATCATCATGCCTGATAAAACGGTTTCTGACCAATACGCAGCTACTTATTATAGTCTCAAAAATGGTAGCTCAATCGTAGGGCGTTTAATCAATGAAGACAAAACGGCCTATTATATTTCTCAGAACCCGTATGCTCCAAATGAGTTGGAAAAGGTTTTGAAAAAGAACGTAGTATCATCAAAGCCATCTTCGGCATCTGTTATGTTTGGGGGCTTAATAAATAGTTTGAATGAAGAAGAATTGAAAGATTTAATGGCATATTTGATGGCTGGAGGAAACGAAAACAACGCCATGTTTAAACCAAAAAAGTAATTAGAAGTAGATTTGATTAAGTTTTATATGCTTGTCTGAAGGAGTAACAACAAATTTGGGCAGGCATATTTAAAACCAAGTCAATGCGTTCGGATATAGAGAAATTAAAACAGAAATCCTCTTTTTTAATCATACACCAATGACAACAAAAAATACTATAAAATATTGGAATATTGCAGTTCTAATTGCTATCTTGGCAATCGGTTGTAAAGTTTCAAATACCGCTCAAAGTGAAAAGGGTTTCAAGTCAATTTTCGATGGAAAAACGCTTAATGGTTGGGAAGGTGACACCAAATATTGGCGAGTAGAAAACGGCAATTTAGTCGGCGAAATCACTCCCGAAACTTTACTCAAAACCAATTCATTCATTACCTGGAAAGGAGGAGAACCAGCCGATTTTGAGTTAAAAGGTGAGTTTAATATCACTGAAAAAGGTAATTCAGGTATTAATTATCGAAGCGTTAAGCTTCCTGATATTCCCTACGCTTTGCGAGGTTATCAAGCTGATATTGATGGAAATAACACCTATACAGGTCAAAACTACGAAGAGCGTGGACGAACAACTTTAGCATATCGTGGGCAAATAACGAGCATAAACCCTCAAGCGAACTCAATGACTCTCGAGGAAGTTCGTAAAAAAGTACAAAAAAATGCTTGGACAGAACTAAAAGTAACAGGAAGTTTAGGAGAAAATGAGGCTCTGAAGACCAAAATTAAAAAGCAAGATTGGAATACTTTTCATCTAATAATCAAAGGCAATCGTTTACAGCATTACATCAATGATATTCTGATGAGCGATGTAACCGATAATGACTTAGTAAATGGAAAATCAAAAGGTATTTTGGGCGTACAAGTACACGTTGGGCCACCCATGAAAGTGCAGTATCGTAATTTAAGAATTAAAGAATTGAAATAGCTTTTAGCAATTAGCTGTTGGCTTTTCAAGAAAAATTTATAAAAGCTATATGCTAATCGCTAAGAGCTAACAGCAAGAAATATGAATAAAATAGGATTCAACGTTTTGGCGTGGTCGGCCAATGTTTCAGAGGAGTTATTTCCGATTATTGAAAGATTAAAAACCATTGGTTATGATGGCGTAGAGTATTTTGTAGGTGCAACCGACGAGAATGCGTATAAAGTAGTAGGTAAACACTCTAAAGATATTGGTTTGGAGGTTACAACCGTGACGGTCGTTAGCCCCGATGCCAATCCTATCAACGAGTCGGAGAGTGTGCGTCAGAAAGGTTTAGACCGAATAAAATGGGCAATCGACCGCTCTTATGATTTAGGTTCGACGGTTCTCTGTGGGCCTTTTCATTCTGCTCATGCACATTTTGAGGCTCATCCTGCTCTCGACGAAGAGTATAAAAGAGCTGCCGAAATCTTGTACCAAGCAGGCGAACACGCCAAGCAAGCCAACATCATTTTAGCCCCCGAAGCCCTCAATCGTTTCGAGTGTTATTTGTGCAACACGATGGAACAATTATCAAAATTGATAACAATGGTTAACCACCCGAATGTTCGGGCAATGTTTGATACACACCACGCCAATATCGAGGAGAAAAAATACGCAACGGCAATCAATACAATTGCTCCACACTTGAGCCACGTACATATCAGCGAAAACGACCGAGGCACTCCAGGTGACGGACACGTTCCTTTTGATGATGCTTTTGCTGCATTAGCTGCCGCAAATTATAAAGGCTGGCTAACGATTGAAGCTTTTTCAAGAAATGACCCAGATTTTGCCAATGCCATCAACGTTTGGCGAGAATATAACGACCCGTGGCACATTGCCGAAGGTGGTTTGAAATTTATTAAAGAAATGTGTCAAAAACATGGATTGTAGATTTTACTGGAAATTGGTTAATTATTCAAATCACACCATTTATTAGTAGATTAAATACCCAAAAATACTTTTACTAATAAATATGAGTAATGAGTTGAAACTGCCCCGTTAGGGGCTAAATATCGGTAGATGCAAATACCATTGATGGTAAGCGTGCCGTAGGTACGCAACAATACAATGTCCGTACGGCACATTTCAACCGAGTATTATTAATAACAAACAACTATTCACCCAATATAAAAATGAAAGCAAAATTGCCTTTTCGATTTGGTTCGGAAGTTTATACATGGTTTATGAGTGGCAACGGACAAACCCACCAAGGGCGATTGGGTCACATGATAGAAGTGATTGCCAAAGCGGGTTTCACGGGCATTCAACCAATTTTTACTTGGATGGGCGATTTAGTTGATGCCGACCGTCTTGAAGCAAAACTAAAAGAGCAAGGCATCGAATTAGCCGCACTCGCCTTGGCTTTAGAATGGAATGGCACTGAAGAATCTGAAAACGAAAAACAAATTGCCGATAACGCCATTGCATTGTTGGAGCGTTTTCCGGGGGCTGTTTTAAACACGGTTCAAATTCCAACTGGGCGTCATGATTTAGAAAATCGCCAACGAAATTTAGTGAATATCGTCAATACAGTTTCCAAAAGAGCCGCCGACAAAGGCATTCCTTGCAGTTTTCACCCTAATTCTCCGCACAGTTCAATCATTCGCACAGAGTCAGATTATAAAGTAGTTTTAGAATCACTAGATAGCACAGTAACTGGCTGGACACCCGACGTTGGTCATATCATCAATGGCGATATGAATCCACTCGAAAAAATGAAAGAATATGCCTCACTCATCAACCATGTTCATTACAAAGACTGGAATGGCGAACCCGAATTTGCTTTAATGGGCAAAGGAAAAGTTGACCTTCTTTCAATTACTCAATGGCTCAAAGATATAAATTACAAAGGTTGGATTATCTGCGAAGACGAGGGCGAAGAGGCCTTAGAAGACCCAGATTTCGTAACGCTTCATGATGGAAATTGGATATTAAACGACCTAATTCCTAACCTAAAATAGTTGAATTGTATGCCATTCGTACAAACAAACGGAATCAATTTTTACTACGAAAAGCGTGGTTCAAGCTCCGCACCACCTCTTTTAATGATAATGGGAATTACGGCCGCTGGTGCTGTTTGGGAGCCTCACGCTACTTATTTCGAGAAACATTTTAGATGTATCATCGGAGATAATCGTGGCGTTGGTTTAACTGATAAACCTGAAGGCGATTACTCAACGGCAATGATGGCCGATGATTATGCAGGTCTGCTCGACGAGCTTAACATCGAAAATGCCCACGTAATTGGCTGTTCAATGGGAAGTACCATTGCTCAGCAATTGGCAATTAGACACCCCAAGAAAGTAAAATCTTTGGTATTGATGTGTCCGTGGGCTCGTTGTGACAATGCCGCCAAAGGCATTTTTCAGCATATTGTCAATTGTAAAGCAAAGTTTAATCCCGAAGAATTCAGCCTTTATATTCAACTATTGATTTACTCAAAAGCTTCGTGGGACAATGAAAAGTTTGCGGCTGAACTGGAAGAAGGTCGAAAAAGTGCTCATTTAGACCCAAATCCACAACCACTTCACGGACTAAAAGGTCAGGCGGCGGCATGTATCAATCATTCGGTGCTTGCTGAATTAAGCGCAGTTTCACAACCAACTCTCGTAATCGGTGGTAAAGAAGATATTTTTACACCCGAGTGGATGGCTAACGAAATTGTGGCGACAATGCCCAATGCCGAGCTTTTCCTTTACGAAAAAGCGGGCCATGCCTTCCATTTTGAAAACGTGGAAGATTTTAATACTCGGGTTACGGACTGGTTTTTGAGTCATTAAATCTTAAAATTAAAAACTTTGTCAAGTAATTTTCAATGAACGGAATTCAAAATTATAAAGATAAAATCTCAAATCATGCCCAAATGGGGGGCATCGAAACTTCCGTTCTTGACAATGGTTTAGGTCGTGGAAATCGTATCGCTTGGATAAATACAGGAACTGGGCTGAGATATAAAGTGGTCATTGATAGAGGAATGGACATTGCTGAGGCATTTTATAACCAACATTCTTTAGCGTGGCTGAGTCATGGCGGATTTAACGCTCCACAACCCAACTCAGACCGAGGAATTGATTGGCTAAAAACCTTCGGTGGTGGACTCTTAACGACTTGCGGACTTTCGCACGTGGGTGGCCCCGAAAAAGATGAGTTTGGCGAAAGAGGTATTCATGGAAACATCTCAAATCTTCCAGCCGAAATTATTTCCATTGTTCAACCCGACCCTGTTGTGGGAAAAATGGAAATGAGTATTACAGGAATTATCAAAGAAACTAAAATTTTCGGGCCAAGTCTCGAATTAAGAAGAACAATTTCTGGAGTTATTGGTGAGCCAATGCTCAAAATTCACGATGAAGTCATCAATCGAGGCAACACACCCGCTCCGCTGATGCTGATGTATCATTTCAACTTTGGTTATCCGATGGTTGATGAAGGTACAAAAATACTTTGGGAAGGAAAATGGAAACCCCGTTTTGGCGATGAAAATGCCAAGATTTTCAAAGAAGGAAACGATTTTAAAACCTGTCCAGCACCCATCGACGACCATCTCGGTACTGGTGAAGAAGTAGTATTTATCGACCCAGATGTCGATAAACAAGGAATGTGCGTTGCAGGACTTCACAATGAAAAAATTGGTCTGAGAGTAGAGATTAATTTCAAAAAAGACCAATTACCACACTTAGTTAATTGGCAACATTGGGGCAAAGGTGAGTATGTCACAGGCATCGAGCCCGCGACCAATACACCAATCGGACAAGCCCAAGCAAGAGCCAATAAAGAATTAATTTTTCTTGAATCTTACGAAACAAGAAGTTTTGATTTAAAAATCAGAGCGATAGAAATTTAGGATAAAATCATAAAAAGTGGGTATTTGTATTTTTTAGCCCTGAAAGGGCATCACATGTAAAAATAGGGCCAATGCCCTATTATTGAGTAAAACTAACACGCATACGCACTGAAAGTGCAACACAAGTTTTTATCCAATGTTCCGCCTTTTCAGGGCTTTAAGGTCTTGCTAATATAATTTTTAAGGGCGTTGCCCTTAGTTAATTTGTATAAACCCTTTCTGGGTAAGTTAATTAAAGAATTTTAAAACTAAGTTTAAGAAAATCAGATTTTGTACGGTATTTTTTCTAATTGTTTCTGAGGTGTACTAAACAACTCAAAAATTATTTTAAAATCAAATTTTACAAAATTCAAAGCACTAAAACTACGACACATAACTAAAAAAAATAAAATTCAACTCTAATAATAAACATTACATTATGTCAAATTTAAGTATAGCACAAAAAGCTTTAGAACAAGGAAAAGGAATTTTACGATTAGCACCGACTTGGGTTCCACGTTCGTTTTGTGTGCCAGGCCGCAGAATAAAACTTCACCCCGATGATTATTATGTACTCGGTGGTGTTCGTGGCGGAATAGATGAGCGTTGGCTTTCATCAACAACTCCTGCAAAAAATGGCCCATTAACTGGCGAAAATGAAGGTTTAAGCTTCGTTATTGTAGGTGATGAAAGAGTACTTTTGAAAGATGCAATCGACGAACTTGGTGCAGAAATCATCGGTGACCGTCTTTGGAATGAATACAAAAGCTGGCCGATGTACTCTAAGTTTTTTGATAATATGGGGCCTTTACCGCACCACATTCACCACAACGACGAAGAAGCGGCCAAAATTGGTCAACTCGGCAAGCCCGAAGCCTATTATTATCCGCCACAATTGAATAATCACGGTGGAGATTTTCCTTATACATTTTTCGGTATCGCCCCGGGTACAACCAAAGAGCAAATCAAAGAATGTTTGATGAATTTCACGAAAGGTGATAATAAAATCACGATGTATTCGCAGGCGTTTCCATTAATTCCAGGAACTGGCTGGGATGTTCCTCCAGGAATGTTGCACGCTCCAGGAAGTTTGTGTACGTATGAGCCACAAAAAGCATCAGATGTTTTTGCCATGTATCAATCTTTGGTGAATGAGGCAGTTATTCCAGAAGAATTATTGTGGAATGGCACACCTCCTGACCAAATTGGCGATTATGACCAACT
The DNA here is from genome assembly GCF_049241225.1 of Emticicia sp. Lineage (NCBI taxonomy): Bacteria > Pseudomonadati > Bacteroidota > Cytophagia > Cytophagales > Leadbetterellaceae > Emticicia > Emticicia sp. Next base: position 393 of record NZ_JBMLRC010000406.1, on the reverse strand, counting down.
AATGGGAGTAATTGACTGGGAATTAAACACTAATCCAAATTTGCTCGAAACTCGTTTCATGCAGCCAAAACCAGTGAGAGATGTGGCAGAAATGGAAGCAGAAGGCTATATTGAAAAATGGGTTTGTTATCGTTCAGAGGCATTTTCTGCAAAAGAATTGACTGTTTTTCCAGGGCAAACCGTAACAATTAAAGACAGTGCCGCTTACGGAATAATCATGATGCAAGGACACGGAAAAATGGGTGTTTGGAATATTGAAACACCAGCTTTGATTCGCTATGGACAGCTAACGAACGATGAGTTTTTTATCACCGAAAAAGCAGCTATGGAGGGCGTAACAATCACGAATCATTCAGCCAATGACCCAATCGTAATGCTCAAGCACTTTGGACC
>NZ_JBMLRC010000405.1:0-1203 GCF_049241225.1 Emticicia sp. | reverse complement strand
CCAAAAATATTACCTCAACGGTTCAGCTTCAGCTCGAAAGTTTTATTCAAAAACGTATGAGTAGAGCATTTCTGGAGCAAGAAATCAATGATTTAGCTCGTGATACCAAGCTCGATATTAATTTTTATAGCCTCAATGGAAAACTCGATTTAACTACCCGGCCGTTGGTTTATGAATACGGTTTGTTATCGAATTTTATCAATCCAGAAGCCTATCATAGAATTATTGAAGAAAAAGAAAATGAAGCACTTTTATCAGAATCGCTCGGAGGTCTGAATTATAAAACTGCATACATGAGCATTAAAGGGCATGATAGCAAGCCAATTGGTGTGATCGGGATTCCGTTTTTTGATGCCAAACCAACTCTCGACCGACAAGTAACCGATGTGGTGGCTTCGATTTTGAGCGTTTTCGCTTGGTTATTCTTGATTTTATTGATTTTATCGTATTTCGCCTCAAATATTCTGACAAATCCGCTACGCATGGTGGCTCAGAAGCTGAAAAAAACCAATTTAGATAAATTAAACGACCGTTTAGAATGGAATTCGGACGATGAAATTGGTATTTTGATGCGTGAATACAATAAAATGTTGAAGAAATTGGAAGAAAGTAAAGTGGCACTTTCGATGAGTGAAAAACAAACGGCATGGCGAGAAATGGCCAAGCAAGTAGCTCACGAAATCAAGAATCCGCTGACACCAATGAAACTTTCGATTCAGCAATTACAACGCACGATTGTAGTTGATAATCCGAAAACTAAAGAACGAATTGCTCGGGCCCTAAACTCACTGACCGAACAGATTGATAATATCAGCGAAATTGCCAATTCGTTCTCCGAATTTGCTAAAATGCCTGTGCCACGCAATGAGGTCTTCGATCTCGTACCTTTGATTCAGAAATCGGCCGATTTATATGCCGAAGATGAAAGAATTTCGCTCAATGCTTACATTAAAGAAAAAGAAGCATGGGTTGTGGGCGACCGCCAGTTTATGAGCCGGGTAATTACGAATCTGATTATCAACGGAATACAGTCAGTACCGAAAGAAAAACGTGCTATCATTAATCTTCGATTGTATCGAAATGAAGATGATAACATTGCCATCATCGAAATTCAAGATAATGGTTCGGGGATTCCTGAAAATATTCGTCAGCGAGTATTTATTCCAAACTTTACAACCAAAGTTGGTGGGTCGGGACTTGGCT
>NZ_JBMLRC010000404.1:0-1102 GCF_049241225.1 Emticicia sp. | reverse complement strand
GAAAAACCCGACGGCACAAGCGAGCCGACTTATTTGTATTATTTTGCTAAGAAGTGATTTTATTAAAAAACTTACTGAGTTCCAATTTTATTGTTCCAGTCTTTTGAACAGAAACTTATAAAATTCTTTAGGTTGCTCAAACATCGGAAAATGGCCACATTGCTGAATCCAATCAACTTCTACATTGGGCATCAATAGTTGTAAACGATAAGTATTAAACGCAAGCGGGTCTTGTTGGCCTGTGATTATGAAAACCTTTTTCTTATACTTTTTTAAAGCTTCAGCTAAATCAAGGTTTTTCACTAAATCGTTGGACATTAACTCATTCATCTTTACATTTCTTCTGCCTGTTCTAATTTTTTCATACAGATAATCATAATTTCTTTTGTCGTAAATATATGAAGTATAGATTATTCTAAACTGCTCAGCAGTCTCAGTATCATTCAGGTCTTGGGTCTCTTGTTTATTTGCTAAAAACTCAAGTCTTTCTAAATCATTGACACCCAGCATCACTTTCCGATTATATTGAAAAACATTATTAAATTCCTCATCAGATTTAATTCTACCAGGGCCTGTCAATATTAGTTTTTTTATCTTTTGAGGATATTTTGTTGCAAAACTCATTGCCAAAGTAGCTCCCCATGAATGTCCATAAAATATTGCTCTTTTCAGTCCTAAGTGCTTTAATAGTAAGTTTAAATCTTCGATTGCACACTTTAGATTGATAGTGGTGGAATCAAACGTTGTTGGAATCGAAAGCCCAGTACCACGCTGTTCAAATAAGATACTTTTATACTTTTTGCTCAATTCAATAGCCACTTCTTCCTCTTGCTGGCAGCGATTCCCGGGTCCTCCCGAAAGAATAATTACGGGTTCTCCTTTTCCATAGGTATGGAAATATAAAAAGCCGTGTTCATATTTTATTGAGTCTAAAGTTTGGGCTTTGGCGACGCTACAAAAAGCTAAAAATAAAGTGAGCAGCAAAGTTTCCTTCATAAAAATTAGGTTGTTGTGTATCTCAAATCTATAAAAAAGGTCAACAAGCACATTCGCTCATTGACCTTTTTATTTTCTAAGTAAAATCTTATTTAAAAGCCTTCAT
>NZ_JBMLRC010000403.1:1284-4624 GCF_049241225.1 Emticicia sp. | reverse complement strand
TTGGCCTGTTATCCACTTATTCAAAATAGTTATGCCACTCCACTGGGTTTATTGTATATGTTTTTGAGTATGCTCTCCTACTCTATCGGCACCATTTACTATTCAAATATCGACTGGAAACTTTCACGTACGGCTATTAATGGTTGGCAAGTTTTTTTGGGTGGTTTGCTGATGTTGCCGCTCACATTTTTAATGCACAGTAAACCAAATAATTATGATTTAACCTTCTTATTATCAGAATTTTGGTTAATCATACCTGTTTCTATTATCTCCGTAAATCTCTGGCTTTATTTACTTAAGGTTGATGCCATCAAGGCTTCATTTTTCTTGTTTTTATGCCCAATTTTTGGGTTTACGTACTCCTATTTTCTGCTTGATGAACCCATTACTTACCATACTTTTCTCGGTACTGCGTTGGTGATTGTGGGGCTCTATGTTGGGCAGCGAGAGAAACTTAGTAAATGAATTTAAAATCGTTAATCTGGCTCTTCATAAGGTCGGGATGCATCAAATTCAATTATATCGCCTGGTTGACAGTCTAAGGCTCGACAAATAGCATCGAGGGTTTCTAAGCGAATAGCTCTTGCCTTGCCAGTTTTCAAGATGGACATATTTGAGAGAGTAATGCCTACTTTTTCCGCCAATTCCGACAAAGACATTTTTCTCTTTGCCATCATCACATCAATATTTACAATTATTGCCATTTCTCAGATAGTTCGTTCGTTGTCTTTCTCGATTTTCATGCCGTATTTAAAAACTTGTGCTAAGGCAAGGCAAAATAAGCCAACGATTAGGTAGATAATAGGCACAGTGCATTCTTCGAATGTGATATTCTGAGACGGTGCCGCATTTTTCACTGCTAAATACTTGGTAATCAAATATTTTTGATAGAATGTATATAAAAACCAAAGTAGTAAGTTGAGCAAAAAAATAAACCCAATCCAAGTAAATACTCTACCTTGACGGTCAGAAAAAATCTCACCCTTTGAAAGTCTAACAAAGAATCGATGTAGAAAAAAAGTTACACCAAAAATTACAAATAATAAATAAAAAAAAGAGAATAATGACATGAAATAAATTAGCTTATCTTCAAAAGTGCCTTTTCCCGTCGCAATTATTTCAATTTTGGGTTTATCAGCAATTTTTGTTAATATAACATTCTGCGATAAAACAACTTCTGGTGGTAAGTTTGAATTGCTAAAATCTCTTGATAATTGCATTGCTTCATCACCATAATTTATTTTCTCATCACTAAAAAAATCAATACCTCCTTTTATTGGGAGAGACATTCTTGTAGCACCATGAGAACTCATTGAACCTGTACTGTCAAAGTAAGCAGAGGTCAAATGTCCTATTTTAATGAGCGAATCTGTGTGTTTTATGTTGGAGTTCAACCCATCCATCTCTAATTTCAATTGCATTTCAAAAACCCAATTCGGGTTTGCTTTATTCAAACTATCAATGCTCTTCGTATAGATTAATTTACCATTTTGATAAAATTTAAGTTGTTTGTTTCTGGCAATTAGAGAATCTGCTACCTTCTTTAATTTGGGAGAATAAATCTGACGACTCATGCTGGAAAATTCCGAACCTTTATGTCTATTTGCTAAAGCTACAGCGTGCTTATAATAACCCGCAGTATCAAGGTGAAGTCTGTTCTCTCCAAATAAATGTTTAAACCCATCCAGAGAAGAGATAATAGCAATTGGATAAATTATGAATAGCAGGAGCTGAATCCAAAGAATGATTCGTAAAACAAGTGCAATTCGTCCAAAGATTTTAGGAGTAGATTTCATATATTGATAGGATTTTTTGTAAATCTATCAAACTATTTATTACGAGTCAAGTATTTTTTATTGTTTTACAATAAATTTTCATTACAAATCAATATAAAACCCTTTATTGGTATTTCTGAAATTATCTATTCAAACTAAACCTTTCATCAAGTTTTTAGTCAAAAAGTAACATTTTGTGGCTAAGTTCGTTAAAGAATTAGATTCTACTGACCAATCTCTATGAAATATACACTTCTATCAACGCTCTCGGCTGCCATGGTTCTGACGGCAACTTTGATGAATTCTTGTACTCAAAAAGAGCCAATCGCAGCAAATGCTTCTAGTTTTGATTTAATTCAAGATAAAATCTTGACTAAGAGTTGTGCTACAACTGGCTGTCACGCCTCCCAATCCGACGGTACTTTTGCTCAACATAAGTTGGTTTTGGCTAAAGGACAGGCTTATAAAAATTTATTTGAGGTAACTCCCGTCAACAAAACCGCCATTCAAGATGGTTTAAAACTTGTCAAAGCCTTCAAATCGCTCGAAAGTTTGCTTTATCATAAACTTTTCTATGACCCAATCCATCACGGAGGAAAAAGCTACGGCTCAATTATGCCACTCGGTGGAGATTTACTTTCGGTCGGACAAATCGAGTTTATCAGGCGTTGGATTGAAGCAGGAGCTCCCGAAACAGGCAATGTAGCCGATGCTTCGCTACTCGATGATACCACACCAAGCACTTCAACTTTCTTGGGTTTACAACCGCCAGCAGCAGGCACTGGCTACCAAATGGTTTTGGATAAATTTGATGTAGCACCCAATTTCGAGCGAGAATTATTTGTCAGAAAACCCTTAGGCAATACCGAAACCGTTTACGTCAATCGTATGCAAATAAGTATGCGTCCGGGAAGTCATCATTTTATTTTGTATGGTTTCAGAAATAACACAAACCTTGGGCCACTCAACCAAGTTCGTGATTTACGCAATCCCGATGGCTCATACAACATCGTAACTTTCGCTCAGATGGGTAATCACGTATTCAATTTTGGTGGTAGCGAAGCCAACGATGACTATACTTTCCCCGAAGGAACGGCCGTAGAAGTACCCGCTAATGCCACTTTTGATATGAATTCACATTATTATAACAAAGGAACAAAACCGATTCCAGGCGAAGTAAATATCAATCTTTATACGACCCCAAAAGCCAAAGTAAAAAACGTGTTGAAAGTGATTGATTTTGGCAACACGAATCTCACAATTCCGGCCAAAACTCGCACAGTAATAAGCAAAGATTTTACTTTTGATAAAAACGTAAAAATCGTGATGCTCTTCTCACATACCCATAAATTTGGCGAAAAATTTGAGATTTTAATCAAAGGCGGTGCCAGAAACGGAGAAATAGTCTATACCTCGACCAATTGGGAGCACCCCGAAAAAATCAATTATTCGCCCAATATTTCGCTCAAAAAAGGTGAAGGTCTAACTTCAAGAATTACCTACAATAATACTTCTGACAAAACCGTAAGATTCGGACTAACCACCGAAGACGAAATGGGAATAAT
>NZ_JBMLRC010000403.1:0-1184 GCF_049241225.1 Emticicia sp. | reverse complement strand
TATATGACCCCAGCTATTTTGTGATAAAATACCCCAACGGCGATGTGCCGAGCGATAAAGGCGTTTGCACCGATGTAGTTGTGAGAGCTTATCGAAAACTCGGAATTGATTTGCAAAAAGAAATTCACGAAGATATGCGAGCTAATTTCAAGAAATATCCTCAGAAATGGCAACTCAAACAAACCGATAAAAACATCGACCACCGCAGAGTACCCAACCTCATGACTTTCTTTTCGAGATTCGGAACGGTGAAGGCGATTTCTTCCAACCCAAAAGATTATCAAGCTGGCGATATTGTTTGCTGGATTTTGGAAGGAAATCTCACACATATAGGCATTGTTATCAGTAAAAAATCGACCGATGGTCAGCGAAATTTAATTGTACATAATATCGGTGCGGGACAGGTCATTGAAGATTGCTTGTTTAATTATAAAATTATCGGGCATTATGCCTATCAAAAGCACAATTAGAAATCCTGTGCTAATTATTCAGCGTAGCAACTCAAAACTTGCTACGCTTTTTTTGTGGATTTCTGATGAAATCTATAAATTACGGCACAAATTGAAAAAGCTATAAAAATGAAATTACTTGTAACCTTCCCCCTCTTCGTGATTTGGGGGTTGCTGAACTGTAATAGTTCGCATCAGAAAGACTACGTTCTGCAAACACCCAAGAACAAAAACGTTCCGTACATCATCATTCAGTCTGATAAAGAAATCGTCGACGACCCCAAGCGAAAAGCCAACATGAAAATCGTACTAAGAGATAGTACCGTTTTTCAGTCGCCTATCGGAATCGAGCTTCGTGGAGCTACTTCTCAGATGTTCTATGACAAAAAATCGTATGGTTTTGAACTTCGTGATGCCAAAGATGAATCTTCGGCAGCCTCGCTTTTAGGTTTACCCAAAAACTCGGCTTGGGTGCTGCACGGCCCTTATGGCGATAAAACTTTACTCCGAAATACCGTTGCGTATCAACTCTCCAACGACATTGGTCGCTATGCCGCCCGTACCAAATTTGTGGAGGTAGAAATCAATGGCAAATACTTGGGTTTTTATGTCTTGATGGAAAAACTCAAACAAGATAACGATAGAATCAAAATTGCTAAGCTGAGCAAAAACGATACTACTGCTGAGAAAATTACGGGTGGGTATATCTTGAAAATTGATAAAACCGTAGGAAAC
>NZ_JBMLRC010000402.1:0-1033 GCF_049241225.1 Emticicia sp. | reverse complement strand
CTTGTTCGTCCGGAAGTGTAGAAGATTGCCTCATCAGGTGAATCTAATTTATTTAACTGATTACCAATGAGTTGAAAAGCTTCATTCCATGATATTTTTTCGTAATGCTGTCCTCCTTCTTTTACAATCAAAGGATGCGTTAATCTTCCTTGCTGCCCTAACCAATAATCAGATTTTTGTGAAAGTTCGGCAACCGAATACTTTTGAAAGAAAACAGGGGTTACTTTTCTGGTTGTAGCTTCTTCGGCAATTGCTTTTGCTCCATTTTCGCAGTATTCGGCAATTTTTGAGCGTTCGCCATCGGGGTCGGGCCATGCACAACTCGGACAATCAACACCTCCTTTTTGGTTGAGATTCAGCAAAGATTTTAGGCCCCTTCTGACAGGCATCGCACCAAAAACGTGTTTCATTGAAGAAAACACAGCCGTAAATCCTGCTGCTTCTTTGGCTGGTTCAGTAGTTTCGATTCCCGTAAAATCGGTCGGTGGTTGAGGGCTTATTTTCGACATTAGAATATCAAATCAGGGTAAATTTTTTGGAACATTTCTACAATCTTTGGCGTAAGTTCCTCAAAGTTTTTATTCTTTTTATTCACCATTAAGTAGGCACTAATTGAAGGTTCTTCGAGGTGTGAAAAAGCAGTTTTCGCAAAAAAGTTTGCCATCAGTTTCGTATATATTCTAAAACTTTGAGTGTTTGATTCTCCCTCACTAACACCACTACTGATAGTATTTGCCCCAATAAAACCAAAGTTAGCCAATGGTTTTTCAGCTAAAATATCAAGCATAATATTAATACACGTCCTAATAACACGAGGTGCATCATAGTCATTGAAAATAATATTATACTTTTTATCAGAAAGTTTATGACTAACTGGAAAGAATTTAACAATAAATACTTGCCATTCATATTCTTCAACAACTGCAATATAACGCCGTTTGGGTGTACGAAAATTGTATAGATGTTGCCTCAAAAACAATTTATCTGATACTTTTGTAACACTAATTCTATTATATTTATAACCACTATCAAA
>NZ_JBMLRC010000401.1:3420-11102 GCF_049241225.1 Emticicia sp. | reverse complement strand
AACTCGATATGAACGGACAAATGCCAGCCGAACCGTTTGGTTTTTCAAATGTAACTATGCTGATGGGGCCACCAAACTTCGAGCAATGTGCCTTCGATTTGAATGAAAACAAAGCAATCAATATTTCATTGATGAGTTTTTAATAAAATCTTAACCAACCTTTAGCCCCGAATTCGCATCTTGTCAGAAAGGCCAATTCGGGGCATTTTTGTGCTTATAATTTTATCCAACCATAAAAGTATCTAATGAAAAAAATCCTCCTTCTGCTTTTTATAAGCCAATTGAGTTTCGGGCAGTCCAAAATCCGAACTTTCTTAAATGAACGAAAAGAAAAAAAACGACAACGCTGGGCAACCGAACACGTTTACCGCACTTCGGGGCTTGCATTGGCTTCGCAAAATTTCCAGCAACAAGTTTTTTCGCAAAATCAATTTTCGGGAATCGGTATCGGTTTTTTTAGCAATAGCCTGATAGACAGACCCAAAAACCAACGGGGTTTTGAAAATTCGCTCAACTTAATTCCTTCCCTACAATCGGCCAATAGTCTATCATCTTCTTATTCGGCAACTGCCACTGTGGGTTATTATTTTTTGAAGAAAATCAACCAAAATTTGGCGGTAGGCGTGGCAGCCAATGCCTTAATTGGTGGTCGATTCAATGGAAGTTATGATAATAACGCAATTTCGACCGAAGCCGTGATAGAGTTGGCTCCAAAGATGCGTTATGCAAAAGATTTTAAGTTTCTGAAAAAAGATTATTCTTTCAACTATACGCTTTCAGCGGCGGTGGTAGGTTTAGGTTTGTGGACACCGACTTATACTTCAAATTTCACAAATATTGGTCGAGGCGTGGTTTTGCCAAATAAATACAATCATTTTGATAGTCGATTGATGTTGCAATTACCTGCTCGTAAGCGTTTTACGAATATCCGACCAACAATTGGCTATGGCTGGAATGCCTATATTCTGAATGCAAATGCCGAAGATAAAATCATTAACGCTACGCACTCTATCTACTTAATTGCCAACTTCAAACAACGCAAATAATTATGAAACGATACCTCCCATTTTTATTTATATGCCTGATGTCGTGCGAACAAGCATTTATGAAACCCACGCCCGCCGCTACGCCAAAAGCAGTTTTCGACCAAGTATGGAATTTTGTCAATGAAAAGTTTTCATTTTTTGAATACAAAAACATTGATTGGGATATATCCTACAAAACATATAGTGCAAAAGTGAACGATTCGATGACCGAAGAAGAACTTTTCAAGGTTTGCTATGATATGTTGTATGAATTGAAAGATGAACATACCAATCTGAAATCGAGGTTTAATGTATCGCATAGTCCCGAAGTTTTTTTAGATTATCCAACTAATTTTTTTGGAGATTTGCTGAACCGAAATTATTTCAAAGGACGCTTACAGCCAATTGATGACGCTTTCTATTTCTACGATTTTGGCGATGTAGTCTATTTCCTTTACCCATCTTTTAGCGATAACATCAGCGACTATGCCCTTGACTACGTGATTGACAAAGCAAAAGATAAAAAAGGAATTATCATTGACGTAAGAGACAACGGTGGCGGAGCAATCGGAAATATTGATATCCTAACCTCACGTTTTATTAATGAAGAAACCTCGATGGGCATCGAACGTCATAAATCGGGTAAAGGCAAAAATGATTTTAAAGAAGAAAAAGTAAGTGTTAGCCCGAGCACTTCAACAAAAAAATATCTCGGAAAACCCATCGTGATTCTTACGAGCCGAGGGTGTTATAGTGCCACCAATCGTTTTGCGGCTTACATGAAGGGTCTGCCAAACGTAACGCTCGTAGGTGGCGTAACGGGTGGCGGTGGCGGACTGCCTACGGCAACCGAACTAAGCAATGGCTGGATTCTCAGAGTCTCTGGTTCACAATTTATCGACCGCCGAGGCGATAATATCGAAAATGGCGTTCAGCCCGATGTGAAAATTGACATTCTACAAGCCGATATTGATAAAGGTAAAGATACCATTCTCGAAAAAGCATTGAGCTTGATTCGGAAATAACTTCCCATTCGTCCCAAAAGTTTGACAAACCTCCCGTGGGTTTGTCAAACTTCCCAACTGTTTGATAATCAGCCCTTTAATTTGCACACTTTTGAGCCTCCATCTACCTTTGTGTCATTCAAATAACACAAAAAATAACAACTAAAATGGAAACGCTCATCTATAAATCTTCAATCGCAGTTCATGTCTTGTGTGGTATTTTATCATTGATAGCTGGTTTGGTAGCCATGATTGCCAACAAAGGCGGAAAAGCACATAACCGTGCAGGTGTAGTTTTTTATTGGTCAATGTTTATGATATTCGTTACGACCACTATCTTTTTTATCCTATATCCAACCAATCTAAAATATCAGTTTTTCTTAGGAATTGGTATCGTAAGTTTTTATCCAAATTGGTCAGGCAAAAGAATGTTGGCCATGAAAAAAGGCTTTAAGCCAACTTTAGTAGATAAAATAGGTGCGTGGTTGATTGGCTTTTCGGGTGTGTGTATGTTGGCTTATGGCGTTTATCTGACAGTCAATCCAGCTAAGTATTTCGGAGAATTAAATGTGCTATTCTTTATTTTTGGAACAGTAAGCTTATCAAATGCCTACGGAGATTTAAAATTTTATTTGGGCTATGTAAAAGCTGAAAAAATGCACTGGTTTTTTGCTCACGCTGGCAAAATGATGGGAGCATACACAGCAGCAATCACGGCTTTCTGTGTAAATATCGTACCAAGATTTATGCCTGAAAATACCCCAAGTTTTGTATTCATCCTTACTTGGACAGCCCCTGGCGTGATACTCGGAATTCTTTCGGCTCGCATCATCAAAAAATATAAAATAAAATTCAAAATCGCTGAAAAGCCAAGCCTTTCTGCTAAAATCAAACAACTTTTTGCTAAGAAAGAATTGATATGAGTCAATTCTTTCTCCCCTTTAGGGGTTGGGGGCAATTCCGCAAAAATCAGATTGTCCACCAACATAATCCATCGTAATTTTGACGAAAGATTCAAGAAAAGCTAAATCAAAAGCGATGGAAAATATTGATAACCAAGAATATATAGATTATAACAGAATAGAAAAAGCGATTCGATTCATCGAAGAAAACTTCCAAAATCAACCGAGCGTAAAAGAAATTGCCGACCACGTGGCACTTTCAGAATTTCATTTTAATCGATTATTTTCGAAGTGGGCAGGCACAAGTCCGCAACGTTTTATGCGGTTCTTGACCAAAGAATTTGCTAAAGAAAAACTCGCCGAAAGTAATAATTTATTGGAAGCAACCTTCGAGTCGGGTTTGTCAAGTTCGAGCCGTTTACATGATTTATTTGTGAGTTATGAGGCCATGACTCCCGCCGAATTCAAAGCAAAAGGGCTGGGTTTAACGGTTCATTACGGCATCCACGAAACACCATTTGGCGAATGTCTGATTGCCATTACTGAGCGAGGAATTACCGATTTTAGATTTCTTGAAGAAGAATCTAAGTCGTTGATAATAAAAGAATTACAACAAGATTTTGAAAAAGCTAAACTCATTTTCGATAATAACTTCACGAAGCCATTTATCGAACAAATTTTTTATGAAACCACCAACACAAGCGAACCGCTCACGCTTTTGTTGCGAGGCACAAATTTTCAGATAAAAGTGTGGGAAGCACTCCTGAAAATTCCGTTTGGACAAATGGTCAGCTACGAAACCATTGCCAACGCCATCGGCAAACCCACTGCCCAACGAGCTGTCGGGACAGCCATCGGCAGCAATCGACTTGGCTATATTATTCCGTGCCACCGAGTGCTGCAAAAAGTAGGAGGAATTGGCGGCTACCGCTGGGGAACAACCCGCAAAAAAGCAATTCTGGGCTGGGAAATGGGGCGTTCGTAACACAATTTTCTAAATTGTGCCTTTATTCATTGCCGTCTGGGCGACCCCGTCTGCTTTAGCTGACGGGTACTGTGAAGAAAACAATATAGGCTTTAGCCTAAACTTTTAATTTGGACTAAAGTCAATTGTTTTAATTTTCTTGCATCCGTCAGCTAAAGCAGACGGCAATGAATTATATCTTTTATTTTGCATCATGAAAAATAATTCCAAGATTAATTCTTTTCCCGCTTCGCACTTCACTAACCCCATGCCGCATTGAAGTTCTGTAATAGCCACGGCTGCCCAGCGTTGGCCGAAAATTGGTTGTAAAAATCACGGCATCGCCTTTATTTGGCTGTAAAACTATTCCCTTCGATTGCATTCTTGGGCGATTTTCGAGCATCATAAATTCTCCACCTGTATAATCAACATTAGGTTGAGTCAAGAAAATAACCATCTGAAAAGGGAAATAGATGTCACCGTATAAATCTTGGTGCAAGGCATTCCAATCGCCAGTTTCATACTTCAAAATCAAAGGAGTAGGGCGGTTTTGCCCATTTTCGTGGCACAATGTTAATAAGTCGTCCAGTTGATTTGGAAAACGTTTGTCGATACCCAATTTCATCATCCAATCATTGGCAATGTGTGCTAAATGTGGATAAATCTCATGTCGTATTTTATCAATAATAGTGGGTAACGGATACTTAAAATATTTGTATTCACCACTTCCAAACTGATAACGTTTCATATTAATTACACTTCTGAAATACTCAGATTTATCATAAGTTGTGGCCAATTCGTCACAAATTTCATCTGAAAATAACTTGGGCAAAATTGTATAACCATTTTGATTAATATTAGCTAAATGTGTCTTAAAATCTATATTTTTAAGCATTTCTATATGTTTTTTATGCAAAAATGAGGTACTTTCTTACATTTATCAAACCGAATTTTGCTTTGTTTTTTAGTAGAAAAATAAAAAAATAGTTGTCTTCATCTTGCAAATCTTTTTAATCGTGCTACATTTGCGTAATCAATTACGTAACTAATTACCTAATGCAAGATGTTTTTTCAAAACTGGGGCCATTAATCATTGCCAGCCGAATGAAACGCATGAGCGATTATATCATGCGAGCAGGGGCAGAATTTTATCGGAGTAATGGAGTGGAGTTTGAGCCTAAGTGGTTTCCGTTGTACTATTTGCTTTCGCAAGAAAAGGAACTGGGTATTATGGATATTGCCCAAAAACTCAATATTTCGCATCCGGCGGTCATTCAGTTGGCCAAAGAATTAGAAAAAGAAGGTTGGATAACTTCTACAAAATCGAAAGAAGATGCTCGAAAACGTTTGTTAAAACTAAGCAAGAAAGGCCTTAATATGCTGCCTCAATTGCAATTAATTTGGGATGATATCAGGGAGGTAAACCGCCAAGTTGTAGAGTCTCAATCGACGAATATTTTAGATGCTTTAGGAGAAATGGAGACGTTTTTCGCTTCAAAATCTTATACCGAACGCATGAAAGAGTTTCAAGAATCGAAGAAAAAGTAAAATAGTCCACAGTCAATGGTCAACAGACCACAGAAATAAAGAATTGTATCTTCTAAATAAATAAACCGATGAAAATTTCCATTCAAACATATTCAAATATCTACCAAAAACACGTAGAAAAATTAGTTTTGGGCATTCAAAACGACGAATTTGGTTTAGGATTAACCGCCCAAGACCAACCCGATTTGCCAAATATCGAAGAATTTTATAAAAACGGTAGGTTTTGGATTGCACTCGATGAAAACGACCAATTAATGGGGACAATTGGCATTGAACCACTCACTGGTGGACAGGCTTCGCTACGAAAAATGTTTTTGGATAAAACCATGCGTGGAAATAAAGACGAAAACTTAGCCCAGCGACTTTTTGAAACTTTGCTTCAATATGCCAAAGAAAAAGGTTATCAAGAATTATGGCTCGATACGCCGCCGCCAGCAAAAGCTGCCCACCGATTTTATGAACGAAATGGTTTTGAGCTGATGCCCGTTGAAAGTACACCTTCGACCTACAAGCACCCAGCCATTGAAGGTTTGAAAATTTACCGATTGACGATAAAATAAAAGATTTCCGTAGGAACGTCCAATCTGGACGTTCACAAACAGATGAAACAAATTGTAATTTTCACTGAGAACGCCCAATTTGGACGTTCCTAAGGGTGAAAAAATAATCAAAAACTGACCTATGAATAATAATACTTTAGATTTTAGTCAAGAAGAATTTAGCCAAATTTTGGAGAAAGCATCTTCGATGATTCTTGAAAAATACGCCAATCTCGATGCTATCAAGGGGTTTAATGTAAACTCGCAAGAAGAAGTTGAAAGTTGGTTTGATGAACCACTTCCCCGAATTGGAAAAGATAGCTTTGAGCTGCTCGACGAAGTAAAAACAAAGGTTTTTGATAGTGCAACGGGCAATTTGGGCAAAAATATGTACGCCTACGTGATGTCGGGTGGAAACCAAATTTCTACTGTGGCCGAATTATTACTTTCTACCGTCAATCAAAATAATACAAAATGGCATTTGGCTCCAGCCATGACCGAAATCGAAAAACGTGTCATTAAATGGGCGGCCGAAATGATTGATTATACACCAAATGCGGGTGGTGCGATGGTGAGTGGTGGCTCAGAAGCCAATTTGGCAGGTTTGACGGTGGCAAGAAATATATTTTTCAAGAAATTTGATATTAAACGCAATGGACTTTTTGGCATGAAGCCTTTTATGGTTTACTGCTCGGTCGAAACCCATAATTGTGTTGATAAAAGTTTGTCACTGTTGGGCATCGGCACAAATCAACTTCGTAGAATAGACACAAACGCTGATTTGACGATTGATTTAGAAGCACTCGAAACGCAAATAAAAGCTGATATTGCCAGTGGTTTCATGCCTTTTTGTGTAGTAGGAAACGCTGGAACTGTCAATACAGGTGCGATTGATGACCTAACGGCATTGGCCGATATTGCCCAAAAATACGAAATGTGGTTTCACGTTGACGGTGCTTATGGTGGTTTGGCTTCGGCTTTGCCTTCAATCAAACATAAATATGCAGGTTTGGAGCGTGCCGATTCGGTTGCCCTTGATTTTCATAAATGGCTCTATCAGCCTTTTGAAATTGGGTGTGTTTTGGTGCAAGATTGGGGCAAAATGCGAGAAACTTACTATAAAGAAGCAGATTATTTGGCGACTGAATTGCAGACAAATGCCAATGCTCGCTTGGAATTTAATGAGCATTATTTCCAACTTTCTCGCAATGCAAAAGCCTTTAAAGCATGGATGTCGGTAAAGGCGTATGGTTTCGACCGAATCAGAGATATGATTCAGAAAGACATTGATTTGACCAATTATTTGATAAAACTTGTAGAAGAATCAGCCGATTTTGAACTAAAATCAAAGGCCGATTTGGCAGTTGCGTGTTTTAGATATAAAGGTAAATTGACTGATAATGAGGCCATTAGCGAGTTGAACCAAAAGCTTATTCCCGCTCTCGAAGCCGATGGACGAGTGTTTATTACGAGTACAAAACTCAATGGAGAGTTGGTGCTACGGGCGTGTATCATTAATCACCGAAAAGCCGAAACTTCGATAGAATATTTGTTGGATACAATTCGTGATGTTGCCTCAAAATTGTAAAACGCTTTACAGATATGCAAAAAATAGAAATCATCGAACTTGACCCAAATAATGAAACCCAAAAATTGGCTTTCAAACAAATCAATTACGAGTGGATTGAGAAATATTTCAA
>NZ_JBMLRC010000401.1:0-3320 GCF_049241225.1 Emticicia sp. | reverse complement strand
CCCAAAAATTGGCTTTCAAACAAATCAATTACGAGTGGATTGAGAAATATTTCAAAGTAGAAAAAGGTGATTTAGCTTCCCTCGAAGACCCTGAAAAATATTTTTTGGCTACGGGAGGAGCGGTACTTTTGGCACGTAGAGGAGAAGAATACCTCGGAACTTCGGCCCTAAAACCAATGGGGAATGACTCTTATGAACTTTGTAAAATGGGCGTAAGTGAAGCTGCTCGTGGCTTAGGAATTGGTGGCTTGATTGGTGAGGCAGCTATTCAGAAAGCCCGTGAGTTGGGAGCCAAACGTGTCTATCTCGAAACCAACTCGGGCCTTACGCCTGCACTCACACTTTATGCAAAATTGGGTTTTGTACGAATCGAAAACTTTACATCGCCCTACGAGCGTGCCGATGTGGCTATGGAATTATATTTATGACACAATTCTCCGAATTGTAATCTTGACTAAACAATTTAGAAAATTGTTCTACAATTTCAATTTGTCAGACTATTAAAAAAGCGGTATCTTTGGGTGTTTAAGAGGGTGTTTTATGTAATTAAGTATAAAACATAAAATTATTACCCCAAGTCAACTATTAATTAAATTAGTCGTTTTCTGTGGACTGTCGTCTATTGACCATCGACTAAAAACAATCAAAGATTCTAAGAAAATGAGAAAAAAAATCGCCGCTGGTAACTGGAAAATGAACAAAACTTTTGAAGAAGGTCAAATCTTGCTTTCGGAAGTTGTAAATATGGTAAAAGACGAAGTTGTAAATCCTAACGTACAAGTTGTGATTTGCGTACCGTTTCCTTATTTAAGCACTTTCGGAAAATTGATTGATACGCCAAAGGTTTCGTTGGGTGCTCAAAACTGTTATCCAAAGGCTTCGGGTGCATATACAGGTGAAGTTTCGGTACCGATGTTGAAATCAGTTGGCGTTGGTCACGTAATCATTGGTCACAGTGAGCGTCGTCAGTATTTCAATGAGTCTGATGCGTTTTTAGCTGAGAAAGTTGATGCTATTTTGGCTGAAGGTCTTACACCAATCTTCTGTTGTGGTGAAACCTTAGAACAACGCAACGAAGGCATTCATTTCGATTTCGTTTGTGGACAAATCACTAATAGTCTTTTCCACCTTTCAGCCGAAGATTTGAAGAAAACCGTGATTGCTTATGAGCCAATTTGGGCAATCGGTACGGGCGTAACTGCTTCAAACGACCAAGCACAAGAAATGCACAAAGTTTTGAGAGACCACTTGGCATCAAAATACGGTCAAGAAGTAGCTGACGAAATCTCTATCCTTTATGGTGGAAGCGTAAACGGAGCAAATGCTCAAGAACTTTTCGCTTGTCCAGATGTTGATGGTGGTTTAGTTGGTGGAGCTTCGTTGAAATCAAGAGAATTTACAAATATTGCGAAGTCGTTCTAATTCTGAATACATGATATAATCTAAAGCCTTACAGAGAGCAATCCCTGTAAGGCTTTTTTATGAAATTGAATAAATACCATCTAATATTTCTCTAAAACTCCAGCCTATGAAACCCACAGCCGCTTTTTGGTGTTGTGTTTAGAGCAAAGAAAAAAACATAAATATGCCCTCTCAACAAATAGAGTTAAATTCGGTCGGTGCATTTCCGAAACTGTTTTTAGATTATATTTCAAAAAACGAAAATCTTACAAAATTCTACAATCAATATCCTGATTTACAAGGGTTTAGTAAAGTAATCGAATCAAGGAAGTTTTCGGATGATAAACGTTCTACCTTGGTTTCGGTGCTCAAAAAACAGTATCAAGGCTTAGAAAATACCCCCGATTTTGATGCCCTATTGCAAGCCAATACTTTTACCGTAACAACTGGCCACCAGCTAAATATTTTTACTGGCCCGCTTTATGTGATTTATAAAATCGTTACGATTATCAATTTGGCAAAAAAATTAAAAGCCGAATTTCCTGCTTATAATTTTGTGCCTGTCTATTGGATGGCCAGCGAAGACCATGATTTTGCCGAAATCGCTTCTTTTAACCTTTTCGGAAAGACCTATAAATGGGAAACCGAACAAAAAGGAGCTGTCGGACGCATGAATCCTGCGGAATTGCAAACTATTTTCGACGAACTTTCTGAAAAACCAGCACTATTCGAAGAGGCATATCTGAAAAACACTACATTATCGGCGGCGGTTCGCCAGTATATGCACCAGCTTTTTTGTAGCGAAGGTTTGATTTGTTTAGATGCCGATGATACCGCCTTGAAAGGTATCTTTAGTGATATTATCAAAGATGATTTACTGCAAAATTCAGCCAATAAAATTGTCACCGAAACTTCAGAAGAACTTAATAAAATGGGTTATCATACCCAAATTACGCCTCGTGAAATCAATTTCTTTTATCTCGAAAATGGACTTCGTGAAAGAATAGTTTTTGAGGAAGGACAATTTAAAGTGCTAAATTCTGAGTTAGTATTTTCGCAAGACGAAATTCTCCAAATACTTAAAGAACATCCCGAACGCTTTAGTCCTAATGTGGTTTTGCGTCCACTTTATCAAGAAACAATCTTGCCAAATTTGGCCTATATTGGTGGTCCATCAGAAGTGCCGTATTGGTTACAACTCAAAGGTATTTTCGACCACCATGGTGAGCAGTTTCCGCTGTTGATGCCACGAAACTTTGCCTTGGTAGTCAATCAAGCCAATAAAAAACGCATTGATAAACTCGGTATCACGACCGAAGAACTTTTTGCCGATGAAGTTGCTCTTCGCAGAGGTTTTGTGGAGCGAAATTCAGAAAACTCACTGAGCCTTGCTTTTGAAATTGATGATGTAAGTGAAGTTTTTGAACGAATCTTGAAAAAATCGTTGGCAATTGACCAAACCATGAAAGGTGCAGTGGAAGCCGAGAAAGCAAAAATCATCACTTCGCTCGAAAATCTCGAAAAACGCATCAAAAAAGCCGAAGAACGTAATCAAGAAACGGCAGTTACGCAGCTTTTAGGTTTAAAACAAAAACTCTTCCCTGATGGTGGTTTGCAGGAGCGTAAAGAAAATTTCTTGAATTTTTATCTCAACGATAAGGAATTTATCAACAAACTCATCGAAGCTTTCGACCCGATTGATTATCGTTTTAATATTGTTGAGATTTAAATTACTCAAGTTGTGCAATTTTTATTTCCCCTCCTTTTTTCAAGGAGGGGTGTCCTGACGTAGTCGGACGGGGACGCCCAGTCGGGGCGGTTTTTTGCGTAGAATTTAGTTTTGAAAGAATCTTTAACTCCCTTTAACCACCCCGTCAAAATTCGACTTCGTCAGAATTTTGCCACCCCTCCTTGAAAAA
>NZ_JBMLRC010000400.1:0-2640 GCF_049241225.1 Emticicia sp. | reverse complement strand
ACGTAAGAAAATTAGCTTATTCGTATGTAGCAGAAGCTCTCAAAGCAAATTTGAAGTAATTGAAACATCGCCACTAAAAACACCGAATCCCCCACATTCTGACAAAATGCTGGGGGATTGTTTCTGTAAAAGCCCCACACGATTGAAGTGATAATTTTTGAGAATCGTATATTTAATTTGTGAGAGATAACAGTCGGATAATATCTTTGAAGTATCGTAAGGTTAATTCAGCAAAAATGAGAAAGTTATATATTTTATTGGTTCTTTTGGGAGTAATTCAATGGGTTCACGGACAACAGATTGAGTATAAATTCATTAATTACAGTAGTAAAAATGGATTAACTTCTAATTCGGTCAATGCTATCATAAAAGATAAAAATGGTTTTATGTGGTTTGCCACCGAAGATGGACTCAACCGTTTTGATGGACAAAAATTTACTGCCTATCAGCACAGAGACCGTGACAGCACGAGCATCGGTCGAGGCCCAGTTATAGCCATGACTCAAGACAAAGCCGACCGAATTTGGCTGGCTACTAACCTCACATTATCGGTTTATAATCTCAATTTAGATTCATTCATAAATTACGATTTCTCGAAATACGGCTGGATTATTAGCCTTTGTGCTGACCAGTCAGGCAAAATTTGGGTAGGTACATACGCTGGGCTTTTTGTTTTTGACCCTATCACTAAACGGGCAAAAGCATTTAAGGCCGATATCAATAATAAATTTAAGTTAACGTCAAATACTATCAAACGTGTTTTTGAGGATAGTCGAAATAATATTTGGGTAGGCACCGACAACGGACTGCATCTTTATGACAAGAAAAACGACCGATTTATTAGATTTTTAAGCGACCCAGCTCGACCAGATGCTATCTCCAATAATCAGATTACTTGCATTGCGGAAGATAAAAATGGAAAATTATGGATTGGTACTGGCAAAGGTGGCTTAAACCTGATGAATGGAATCAGAGATAGTTTTACTGTCTATAAATCTGACAAAAACGATGTAAATACGCTTTCCAATAACCATATTCATAAGATTGCCTTCGATAAAACAGGACAAATTTGGGTAGGAACTGAAAGTAATCTTGATATTCTTAACCCTTCAACTGGAAAAGTCAGCAGAGTTAAAAGTACGTTGGTGGAGCAAAATGGCTTTACACCTAACACGTACGGGCGTTCGGTTAGAGATATTTACATCGATAATGCGGGCATCTACTGGATTGCTTTCTATCAAGCTGGTATCAATAAATACGATACCAATTTAGCTTTTTTTAATCACAAACAATTTAAGCCATTCGACCCAAATGGCCTCACGGGCAGTTCTGTAATGTCGTTTGCTGAAAGTCCATCGGGTGATGTTTTTATCGGAACTGAGGGAACTGGTCTGAACATTTTTAACTCCAAAACTGGACAGATAAAACCTTTCCGATTACCCCAACAACGAGCTAATAATTCATCAATTATAGCCCTTGAATGTACAGGAAATACGCTTTGGGTGGGTACTTATCAAGCTGGTTTATACAACATTAATCTTGGCACGGGAGCTTCTCGTTATTTATACATTCCCAAAAATAACAACGACGCAAACGATGTAGCCATCAACTGTTTTAAGACCGACAAAAGCGGCAAAACTTGGATAGGAACAAATGGCAATTCTATTTATCGTTTCGACCCCGAAACGAATCAGTTAGAATCAACCGAACAGATCTTTGGTTTAAAGCCTGGCGAAAAAATTCCGCTAAATAGCTTTATTACGGTTATAGAACAAGATAAATCGGGTAATTTTTGGTTTGGTTCGAATGGCACAGGTGTGGCAATCTACAACCCAACACAAAATCGTTTTCAAGTACTTAATTCGGGCAATAGCGGCCTACCGATGGACCGAGTTCAAACCATTTATTGCGACCACACAGGCAAAGTTTGGGTTGGTACTTTGGGCGGTGGCCTGTGCCTATATAAACCTAACACAAAATCTTTCGAATGCTTCGATGAAAGTTATTCTTTATCGAATCAGGTTATTTATAAAATATTGGAAGACGAAAAAGGCAAACTTTGGGTGAGTACAAATAAGGGAATAAGCTCTTTTGATGTCAATAAAAAGGTTTTCCGAAATTTTACGCACTACAACGGAGTGCAACAAAGCACTTTTAATGTCGGTTCGGGCTTGATAACGGCCGACAAAACTTTGTTTTTTGGTGGTCTTGATGGTTTTAATTATTTCAAATCGGCCAGCATTGTCCAAAAAAACAGTATTCCTATTTTGGTGACAACCAACTTGAAAATTAATAATAAACAGGCTAATCCTGTCGAAAATACCGAAATTACTGAGCATATTTCAACTGTTAAAGAAATGGTTTTGAGTTATAAACAAAACTTTTCAATTGATTTTATTGCCCTAAATTATACTGCTCCGCACGAAAATAGATACTCATATAAACTTGATGGTTTTGATAAAGAATGGAACGAAGTTGGCACCAATACCACGGCCGTTTACACCAACTTAGACCCCAAAACCTATACTTTTCGACTAAAAGCACACAGCGAAGATGGTTCGTGGGAAACTCCCGAAAAAGTTATCGAAATAACCGTTAAACCTCCATTTTGGCGTACTTACTACGCTTACTTTTTTTACA
>NZ_JBMLRC010000399.1:0-1904 GCF_049241225.1 Emticicia sp. | reverse complement strand
TAAACCTTGCCGACGTTTGTTTTTGTGGCTGATATTTAATTTCTTACACCATCTTTTGCTGGATATCAACAGAGTCGTATGAAATTAAACACAGAAAACTTAGAACCGAATGCCATTTACCATATTTACAACAGAGGTATCAATGGTGAAAACATCTTCAAAGAAGAAAAAAACTACTTGTACTTTTTGCAGCGTTATGCACACCATATTACGCCTATCGCTGATACGTACGCCTATTGTTTATTGAAAAATCATTTTCATATAGCCTTGAAAATAAGGAGTTTAGAAGAGATAAAAGTATTTTATAAAAACAAGTTTCCAGAGAAAATAAGCATACCACCAATTTCTCGCATTATTAGTCAACAGTTTGCATCACTTTTTAATGGTTATGCACAAGCAATTAATAAATCCTATAACCGCACAGGAGGACTTTTTGAAGAACCTTTTAGGAGAATTTTGATTGATAATCAGTCTTACTTAGCTGAACTGAATTTTTATATTCATAATAATCCAGAAAAACATGGATTTGTGAAAGATTTTAGTGACTATCCTCATTCATCATATCATTCACATTTACATACAGCTGAAACTAAATTAGAAAGGGAAGCAGTTTTGAATTTATTTGGTGGGAAGGAGAAGTTTAAAGAGTTTCATACTAATAATCAAATGCTACGAAACTTAGATAAATTTATGATTGAGTTTGATTAATTTTTTCGAAAAACAAAAACGTCGGCAAGGTTTCAAACCTTGCCGACGTTGCATCCTGACGTTAGAAATGCCATCAAGGCTCTTTCCGAAGTTTCTTAAATTTCTCCCTCAATCTATTCATAAACTCATCACCCGGGTCAGATTTTACAGTTTGGTAGTTTGGGTCAGTTTCTTTCCAGATTTTTGAGCCTTTAAACTTTGTATATTCATGATGCCCAATGAGGTATTTTATTTTATATTTCTTCTGTAATTGTTTGATTAATAGGTAGTTGGCTCGGAATTGTTCTTCTGTCAACGGGTTTTTACTGCCATCTCCTACGTTTTCTATACCTATTGCACAATAGTTAAGTCCGATTACGTGGCGAGCCAAAAGTGTATCGGGCATTAGATGATAAACTGTTCCGTCTCTATCAATCAGATAATGTGCTGAAACATTGAGTTGGCTGGCGTTTTGTAACTCTTTGCGGGCGTTCGGTAAGGTTGGAGAATTGAAGGCAAAAAACGATTTCTCGAAGGTTGGAATAGCAGTCCAATGCACCACAACCACTTTAGGGCAAATAGTTGGTTGAGTTTGCTCAATTCCGTGGCGTTGTTTGAGATATTCCAACGATAACGCAATGCGAGTTGAATCCCAGATGATTGGCTTTTCAACAATCTTTAGCTTTTGCCCGAATGACTGCAATGCTGCGAGCAGCAATAAAACTATCAACGATTTTCTCACGGCTGTTTTTTAGCGATTTTGTTATGAATAGCAGGAATTTGTAACATCGCCGCCGAGCCATACCAAGGGTGCAATTCCATCATCAATGAGCCAGCCTTAATTGCTGGGTCGGTTTCGCAGAGTTTCTGGGCTTCTTCAATCGTTTTTACATCAAAAACATAGATTCCTTTCAAGTCAGTATTGTCAGTAAAAGGCCCAGCAACTACCAGTTTTCCTTCATCGGCTAAACGCCCGATATTGGCCATGTGTGCTTTTTGGAGGTTTGAAGCCGTAACGGAATCAATCATCCAGCGGCGTGGACCTCGCTTCAGCAAGGCCATCACGTAGTTTTTCATGCCATATTCATCAGCACCCAGTTGTACGGCTAAAACACTATCAATGCCCGAACCAGCTTCGGTTGTATCGACTTGCACTACTCGTTTTTTCTCAGGAACTAAACAGCTATATGACGCCGAAGCAATGGCTACGAATAAGA
>NZ_JBMLRC010000398.1:0-2685 GCF_049241225.1 Emticicia sp. | reverse complement strand
TATTGTATTCTGATGACCGACCATAAACTGGGTAAAGATACTCGCCTCCGAATTGATACGATGGTAAGAACCAATAATGGTTTTGAGATTTCGGAGGTAGATTTATCGCTCCGTGGGCCAGGCGATATGGCTGGCACGCAACAAAGTGGAATGCTCGACCTAAAAGTGGCAGATTTGGCCAAAGATGGTGAGATTCTGAAATACGCCCGTGAGGCTGTTATGGAAATTCTGGACAACGACCCCGAACTGGAATCGACTGAGAATCAGCCGATTAAGCAGCATGTGAGTGCTTTACGGAGTAATGAAACCAACTGGAGTCGGATTAGTTGATTGTTTCGATATGTCATTGGTTTCGGTGTCTTCGGCTCCGCTCAGACACCGAAACCAATGACCCAATTCTAATTTACCTTCATCAACCAACCCATGCAATACCTAAAACACCAAAAATTTGCCGATGTCGAAATGTTTCGCTTTGGATATTCGCCCATTGGCAAGCCGTGGTTGAGTGTCTATTGCTATCTTATTGATAATGTGCTGATTGACACCGCCCAAACCAACTGCCAAGAAAAGGTACTGAAAACCTTTGAAAACAAATCCATCGACAAAATTTTGCTCACGCACTGGCACGAAGACCATTCGGGCAATACTGCCAAGCTTGCCAAACTTCACAATGCACAAGTTTACGCACACCCGTTCACGCAAGAAAAACTCCGACAAGGTTTTGATATTCTGCCCTACGAAAAATTTCTTTTCGGAAAAATAAAGCCGTTTCGAGGAAAAATATCTGATTTTGAAGCTATTATCGAAACAACGAATCATAAACTTTTACCAATTTTTACCCCAGGCCACGCCGACGACCACACGGTTTTTCTGGAAAAAGAAAATGGCTGGCTTTTTTCGGGCGATTTGTATGTGGGCGTAAAAATTCGTGTTTTCCGCAAAGGTGAACAGTTTTGGCCGCAGGTTGAGGCTTTTCGCAAAATATTGACTTATGATTTTGATGTGCTGTTTTGCGGGCATCATCCTCGGCTAAAAGATGGCAAGAAAATGCTGGCTCAGAAACTCCAATATTTTGAAGATTTTGCAGGAAAAGCCCAATATTTTCAACAAAAAGGCTTTAATACGAAAGAAATTATGAAGGCCATGAGGTTTCGAGAAAACAGCCTACTAAAACTTTTACTCTCGAATGATGTTTCAGTAGAATACATGATTGAAGCTGCACTAAGACAGGATTAAAAAGATTTGTTCCTTCATAATCTCTTTAAAAAACGCAAGAAATGATGAAGGAACAAACGAAGGGGCACTTGATAAAACACTACGGAAGTAAAACTCTATCCAATTTATGAATAACGCCATTAGTTGCCAGTAAATCGGCACTCGTAATGTTTGCTACGCTACTTCTAACTCCTTTTACTTTCAGTCCGTCGGTTACATCAAAAACTACTTGATACTGACCCTTGAAAGACCCTGTAATAGTTATATCTGGAGCTGGCGTTGTTATTGGAAATCCAGCACTCGCACTCTGTGAAAGTACGATAGGTGCAAATATTGAGAGTGTTGTATTCACTGGTTGATTACTATCTGGAAAATCTACTGAAAAAATTCTACGAACACCAATTCGATGAAAATCAATGATTTCTTTCAGCCTTTGCTTATCCGCCAAAAGTGTAGCTTTGGGAATTATCTTATAAAGTTCTGCAAATGCTTCATTCGTTGGGGCAAGAATAGTTGAACCACCAAATGGACTTGGAAGACCGAGCATGGTCTCTGAGGTTTCCACGGTTGATGACAACTCTATTAAAGAGAAAAACTCTGAAAATTGAGGGTCTTTTCGCAGAATTTCCGCTAAATTCTGAGTTGGTAAGGTAATTACATTATCAACAACGTGAATGACACCGTTTGATGCCGTAATATCGGGCGATATAACCTTTGATTTTGCATTGACGAAAATACCCGAAGAGTTTTTTGATAAATATACTTCAATTCGCTGAGGACTCTGCACAAGCCCCGACTTTATCTCATTAGTCAGCAGTCGGCGTTCTCTCACAATGTGCGTATTGAGGAGTTTTACCAAGTCTGTTTTTGTAAACTTACCTACATCAATCTTTGAAAAAGCCTCGTTAGTAGGAGCAAAAATCGTGAATGGTTCGCCAGTTTTGAGCGAGCCGACCAAGTTATTATCGGTCAGCAATTTGGTAAAAACCGAGAATCGGCTATCGGCCAAAGCCAAATCTATTGCCGTGTCTTTTGGTGTTGCATCTTTGTCTTTGCAGGAAACAAAGAATAAAAAACTCAAAATCAAAATAATTGTGGGGCTACTTGTTTTGAATAAATTTCTCATGGTTTTTTATTTTTTTAAGTTGGATAGAATAACATTTTACGTTCATAAACTGATATAACTGTGTGATTGTTTTTATTTCGACTGATTGTCAGCGAATTACGTAAAATGTTCGGTTGATTTTTCTACTAAAACTTTTACTCTCGAATGATGTTTTAATAGAATAGATGATTGAAGCTGCACTAAGACAGAATAAAAAAAGGTTTTTCAGATTTATAAGATTATACTTTATACTTTGCCGTTGTCAGTGTCCTCACTGACAGCATTCTCTATTTAAATTAAACAAAAATTCTAAACTAAAACAAAACTATGAATCGCAGGAATTTTATTCAAACTTCGGGTTTTAC
>NZ_JBMLRC010000397.1:0-4057 GCF_049241225.1 Emticicia sp. | reverse complement strand
ATAAAGCAAATTAGTAATCGCAGAAACAGTTTTTCTGTTGACCGCTGACTATCAACTGTGGACTTACAAATAACTCATCATCAGTGCTACAATATAAAAAATACCAAACGTATATCTTTATCATGTTTTGCATGATAAGTGTAAGTTCGTGCAAAATTTTACGTAGTAAAGCTCCCGAAAATACGCCGGTTCGAGAAAATATTTATACAAAGAAAATTATTTCTACCGCTCGAAATTATACGGGAGTTCCATATAAAAGTGGTGGAAATGACGAAAAAGGGCTCGATTGTTCGGGCTTACTCTGCTTAACATTCAAAGAAATTGGTGTAAAACTGCCCCGAATTTCATGGCAGCAGGCCGAATATTTTCCTGCAATCAATTTACCCAATATCCAAAAAGGCGATTTGGTTTTCTTCGTAACCGTCGGCAAAAATATCAGTCATTCGGGAATTGTTACCGAAGTAAAAAACGAAAACGATATTCGTTTTATTCACGCTTCTTCAAGCAAAGGTGTTGTTGAAGATAACATGATGACTAACTACTGGAAATCCCGCTTTGCTCGAGTTTGCCGCCCGCAATACGCTGATTTAGCAAAACAATAATTTTCTAAACCACAAATAAGCGATTTTGTCTATTTTTACGTTCTTATTAGTAAAAACATTTCGCACGAAGGCATGAGAAAATTTTGTTTATTGACCATTGGATTGATTATCAGCAACTTAGCTATTTCGCAGTCGCAATATTTTGGACAAAACAAACCTCGCTATAAAACCTTCGGATTTAAAGTTCTGCAAAGCCCTCACTTCGAGTTATACCATTATTTCAACGAAAACAAGATTCCAAACGACATCGTCGTCAATAGTGAACATTGGTATAAAATTCATCAAGAAGTTTTCAAGCTGGCATTTATTAAGCCAAATCCGCTAATTGTTTACCAAAATCACCCTGATTTTCAAGAAACTACCGCTATTGGTGGGCAAATTGGAGAAGGAACAGGAGGCGTAACCGAAGGACTCAGAAATCGAGTAGTAATGCCGATGATGTTTTCCAAACGCCAAACCGACCACGTTTTGGGGCATGAATTGGTACATGCTTTCCAGTATCAACTCATGACTTCTGGCGACTCTACACAAATTGGCAATATACAGAATCT
This sequence comes from Emticicia sp., assembly GCF_049241225.1. Taxonomy (NCBI): domain Bacteria; kingdom Pseudomonadati; phylum Bacteroidota; class Cytophagia; order Cytophagales; family Leadbetterellaceae; genus Emticicia; species Emticicia sp. Next base: position 2,904 of record NZ_JBMLRC010000397.1, on the reverse strand, counting down.
ACCACTTTTTATGGTGGAAGGTTTGGCCGAATATATGTCGTTGGGACGAGTTGACGCCCATACGGCCATGTGGATGCGTGATGCAGTTTTGAGCAACGACATTCCGACAATTAGAGATTTAGTAACCAAAGAATACAAGTATTTTCCGTATCGGTGGGGACAAGCCTTTTGGGCTTATATGACCGCCACTTACGGCGATGATATTATTCGTCCACTTTTCAGAGAAACGGCTAAATATGGCATTGAAGTAGCTTTCACAAGAAACCTCAAAACAAGTATTGATAAATTTTCGGTCAAGTGGAAACAGGCTTTGATTGATACTTACACGCCCATGAGAGTAGGCACTTCTATTCAGCCGATTGGAAAAGAAATTGCATCTCAACGCAATGCGGGCGAAATGAATATTTCACCGTCAATTAGTCCAGATGGCAAATATGTGGCCTATATTTCATCAAAAAACGTACTTTCACTTGATATTTTTATTGTAGAAACACTTACTGGGCGAATCATTCGTAAGATAGAAAGTAGTTCGTTTGGCTCACACGTTGATTCTTATAGTTTTCTGGAAACCGCAGGAACTTGGTCGCCCGACGGTCAAAAGTTGGCTTTGGTGATTCAAACTAAAGGCCGAAATAAACTCTCAATCATAGATATTGCCAACGGAAACAAAGATAGTTTTGAACTGAAAGAGGTCGATTCGTTTACCAATCCTGCGTGGTCGCCCGATGGAAATTCGATTGTAGTTTCGGGGCTGATGAATGGCGAAAGCGATTTATATTTATATAATTTGAAAGAAAAAACGGTCAAAAATCTAACAAAAGATAATTTTTCGGATTTACAACCAACTTGGTCACCCGATGGTGAATGGATTTATTTTGTTTCGGACAGAGGTAGTAAAAATGGTCGTTTGGAAAAAGCGAGCAATGGAATTTCAAGAATAAACATAGAAACGCTGGCAGTTGAGAATTTTGACTTTTTCAAAGAAGCTGATAATCTCAATCCTTTGATAGCCCCCAATGGAAAAGCCATCTATTTCCTTTCCGATGCCGATGGTTTTAGAAACCTTTATCGCTACGATATCATCTCGAAACAAATTGAAAAACTGACCAATTATTTTACTGGTATCAGTGGAATTACGATGTATTCGCCCGCAGTCAGTATTGCTACAAAAACCGGACAGCTAATTTATAACTACTTCCAAAACGGCAAATACAACTTATATTTAGCAAGTTACGGTGCGTTTCAGCAACAAGTCGTTGGAAATGAAGTCAATAAATCGGCAGCAAATCTGGCTGTTCAAAAAGAAGGACGAGATATTGTTCAGAAAAATTTAGAGCAAAACAACCTTGCAGTTAGAGTTCCAGAAAAGAAATTGAAACTTTTAAACTACCAACCAAAATTCAAATTAGATTATCTCGGCAGTTCGGGCGTTGGTGTTTCGGCAAGTCGTTGGGGAACTGGCTTGGGCGGAGGCGTAGTTGGACTTTTCAGTGATATGCTTAACCACAATCAATTGGCTGGATCTGTTTCAATCAATGGACAAATCCAAGATTTTGGTGGGCAGCTGATGTACCTCAATCAAAAGAAACCTTTGCAGTGGGGAGTAACTTTTGCACGTATTCCGTACCGCTTTCAAGGAACTTACACCGATAGCACTACAAAAACGGCAAGCTTTTTCAAAAGCAATTATGTGACTGATGCTAAAGTGAAATCATCGCTTGGCGTACCAACAAATGACTCCTTAATTGCCAACAAATATTTAATTAATAGACTCGCTATCAATCAAATAGGCGTATTTACATTTTATCCCCTAAATACTAATCAGCGAATTGAGGGAGGCATCAATGGCAACTGGTATGGCTTTTCGGGCGATGAATATACTGACTACACTACTTTTGACCCTACAACTAGGCAAACTTTTGTATTGAATAACAGTACTCGTTCAAAACTTTCGCAATCATATCTAAAATCACAAGGCTTTAATGCTTTTAGCTTAAGTCAATTATATGTGGCATTTGTGGGCGACAATACCATTTTTGGAACTACTGCCCCAATCAAGGGCTATCGTTATAGATTTGAGGCGGGAAGATATTTTGGTTCAACCAGCTATACAAATATTTTGGTTGATGCACGAAAATATCAATATGTAAAACCATTCACGATTGCGGGAAGATTCCTCTATAACGGTCGTTTGAATGCCTCGAATCTTGATTATTTGAATCAAATTAACCCCTTATATCTAGGTTTTCCGTGGAATATGCACGGTTTTTATGGAAGTGCCCTCACAAAACAGCAAAATTTGGGTCTGATTACGCAAGAAGCCCTGCAAGGCGAACAACTTCTGGTGACAAATCTTGAAGTCAGATTACCACTAACTGGCCCGAAGAAATTGGCGTTGATAGATTTTTCGTATGTACCGAGCGACCTCAATTTTTTCTTTGATAGTGGTATGGTTTGGTCGGCCGATAGGAAAATTGGAGCTGTGCAGGAATACCAAACCCAAAACGAAACTTCGATAAAGCTAAAAGTTGAGCCATTGATAATGACAGGTTTTAGTTTACGTGTAAATCTGATGGGCTATTTGATTGTAGAGCCATATATGGCAGTACCGATTTACAATGGAAAACGCCAAAACATGGTTTCGGGAGTAAATTTCTTGATTCCTGGTTGGTAACTTCCTCTTTAGTTTATACACCTAAAGAATATATCACCCCTCCGGGGTTTGTTTACCTTTTTGCTTGTTTCTCTATAATCATTTCACCTCTTCAAGGTTTTCAATTAGTAAATTTTGATTGAATCACCGAAAATGTATTTTTATCTTAGCAAGGCATTTAATGTAATCAGTAGAATCCCAAAGGAATGGCATTTTTATACAATGTAATTTGGGATAAAAAACCAAATCCC
>NZ_JBMLRC010000396.1:0-7669 GCF_049241225.1 Emticicia sp. | reverse complement strand
CCCTTGATATAACCTTCCGCTTCTAATGTTTCTTTTTTAGATAATTCATTTAAACTAATTTCTCGAACAGATTTTATTTGATGAAATTCTTTTACTGTTTTTATCTCTTACTCAAGACAAGAATATTTTTGCTAAAATTTGGTGGAGAGGAAATGGTGGTACATATTCAGGCGATGTAAATATTGGGGATATTGAAGCAGCGGATTGGAGAAATATTCTTTCTGTTGTTGAAAGGTCTGATATAGGAATAAATTTAATTCCTATCAAACGATATATAAATGAACAGATTGATTATTCATTAAAGCATGCAGATTTTGAGAGGCAAAGGCGATTTTTAGAAAGATTTTAGGATAAAAAAGTATAGTGAATGAAAATAAGAATTATTGATTTTCAATACACCAACAACAAATACTCAATGGGATTCACAAGAATCCCATTTTTTCGTATCTCATAATGAATGTGGTTGCCAGTAGAAGCTCCAGTGCTGCCAACCATACCGATAGATTCTAAGATATTTATTTGTTGTCCTTCTTGTACTGAAATTTTAGAAAGGTGTCCGTAGGTGGTTTGATAAGAGTTTTGATGGTCGATGATTACAAAATTCCCCAAACCATCATCATAGCCAGTAGCTTTGACGATGCCCGATGCAGTTGCAACAACTTCACGCACTGGGCTTGCAATATCAATTCCATTATGATGCTTTACTATGCCGCTCAATGGGTGCTTTCGAGTGCCGAAACCACTTGAAATTCTGGCATCAGTAAAATTTTTAAGCGGTAAAAAGCACGGAATAGTCAGAGCCATTTTCGGGCATTTTCTATAAAAATAGGCAAAGTTTTTCCGAACTGATTGTTCATCTAAATAGCTTATTTGAGCTTGGATTTTATCGCAATCTGGTTCGTGAAAAAGGCTGATAAACCCAATCAAAATGAATGATAATATCATTTTTTCTGTGCTGATTTTTCTATTAATTCAATGGCTTTTTCTACGCTCATCTGACCATTTTTCGCTTTTTTGAAGAAAGTAAAGGGTTGTATCGGCGGACGACCTTGAACTTTATTAGTGTTTGCTTTAGTAAAGAAATTTACTGAAATGATGTAGAGCACAAACATCAAAATCGAGGAATATGAAATAAAATCAATCAAATTCATGGTTTAAACAAGTTTATCGCTTTCGTAATCAATGATTTTTTGTACATCTGCTTTTATCTTTAGGTAGTTTTCTTGAACTGCATTTTGCAGTTCTTCATCCGTTCCAAAGAATTTTAATGGCAATTCTTTTCGTTCTTTCTTCAATTCATCATCTTCGACTTGAATGAATGATTTGAATAATTTGAGGTCAATTGGCTGGTTGAAAGTATCTGCTACTTTGCCTACAAAATTTCCCTGCGAAAGCGTCATAATTTTTGAGGCAGGTACGAGTTCTTGCATATTTGTCCCATAGCTCAGATTAATGTCTTCTTTGGTCAGGCTTGCATCTACTTTGTTTTGATTCGTTTTGCCAAACATTCTTGAGAAAGTTTCGGCCGTTTTAGCATTGACCGACCCCGAAAAAATCGTTCCGCAAGTATTAATAATCACATTGGCCGAATCTTGACCATACGATTTGGTCAGTTGTTCAATGTCTTGAATGCCGAGCCAAGTTGCAATTTTGTAGCTTCTTACCGTAGCAATGAAATCATCTAAACCCATCAAGTACATAGAGGGTAATTCGTCAATGAAAAAGCCGCACTTGATTTGTTTGTGCTTATAAATCATTTTCATCATCGTGGATGTATAAACCGATAAGGCAGCTCCGTAAACATTGCTGTTTGTTGGAGTATTACCCAAACAGAATATTTTAGGGTTTTGTGGGTCATTGACTGATAAATCAGTATCATTTCCTGACATTACCCAATAAATATTGGCAGAAGAAATACCCGCCAGTGCGGTTTGTACACTCGATAGTTGCCCAGACAGTTGCTTGGTAGCTTGACTGCGAATGGCATAGGTGAACATCGAACTATAGGTATCCAGTTCGGGATAACGCTCAATAATTGAGAAAATCGTAACAGGGTCTTTGTTGATTAACTCAATTGCGTGGGGTAAATCACAAATTTCGCCCAGTTGTGGGTATTGTTTTTCCATGATTTTTAGAAACCAAATCGCACAAGTTAGGTAGTTGATGGCCGAACTAACCCAAAAATCACCTTCTTTTTTTATCCAAGTTTTGTTGATATTATACAATAGGGTTTTCGATAATTGGGCAGCATCATCAATGCTACTCATGTAGTTTTGGTTAAATGGATTGCAGCGATTGGAATATTTCAGATTTTCAAAATCAATGACTACAAATTTGGGTATGATAGGAGTGGAGCTTCCATCGGGACTAAATACTTTTGGATTGTTTGCAATGGCTTTTATCAGAGCATTGTAAGCTTCGATTGATAAATCTGGGAACTTGAAATCGTAAATAACCCCACAATACCCTTTATAAATCGACTGCCATAATGCAGGAATCAAAACAGAGTAGGTTTTACCCGAACCTTGCGAACCAGCTACTAAAACGGCTCTTTGTGGATTTACCACCGAAACAAAACCTTCTTTCCATTCGTTACGAAACATATATTGGGTTTTGAATCCAACTGAAAACTCATTTTCAAGATTCTTGGCATTCTGCGGAAATTGCTCATTCAATTCATTGAATAAATCGTTTTCGGGAACACTTACCATCGAGTTGAAAATCAATCCACCTCTTACAATGAGCATCATAGAGATGAGCAGGAGCGTAGCATATAACCCAGCTGATAATGCAGAGTTATGTAAAAGAAATTGATTTTGGGCGAAACATGGCAGCCAACAACATAGTCCAACGAGTATGTAAAGATTTGCCGAAGTTTTACTCGCTTTTAGATTTGCTTTGTTTTTACTGACCAAGCAAATAAAAACATAAAGCAACAAAAGAAAACAAACGATTATGTGGCTATCAAATAGATTCGATTTTCCTTGAAGTTTGTGTAATAACTGAATCAGAAATACAAACGCTTTTTGAAGTTTGGTCGACAAACTGTAATAAATATACGTTTGGAACTTCCAAAGGACATCAAGAAAAATAAGAGCGATGGAAGTAAAGATGAGCAAATAAAAAATGTTAGAAGAAAACTCTTTTTCTTTGGCTGTGGTTTCGATTGTGGACATAATTGATTATTTTTGAGAGCAAAAATCTCATTTTTTGCAACAAAAAAGAATTTTTATGTCATTTTTTTTAAATTATATCGTTTTAAGTGCTTTTTTTACAATTTCAAATTTTGCGAAACGTTATAATTTAGCTTCGTAGATTTAATCATAGCCATAGAAAAATTAATACTTTTAGCTGTCAGCATTACTTTTATAATTTCCATGATTGCACAACAGTATCTTAAAAAATTGCATACATTGAAAAGTGCCAAAATTCAAAAGACCAAGTATTACTATCAATTTTTGGTGACACTTTCCAATGACGAAAATCAGAGTATTTCCGATGATTTTTACGTTCGACATCCAATTTTCTACAGTCAAAAAATACTCAAAGATGTACTAAATGCTTTCGTAGAAAAGAAGATTGCCCCTGATACGAACTTTATAGAAGCTTTAGATGATTACTTTCGATTTAGGGTAGAAAACTGCTAATTCGTATAAAATCAGAGAATTTCTTATTGTTATTCTTTATTTGGTCTTCAATGTAGTTCAAATAGTTCTTATGAATATTATTCAGAGAAACATTTGCTATTAGTCCCTTTTTCAGGGCGTAGAAAACTGTATAGTCATTACAGAGGTCATTTTCATAAATTTGTTGAAGCTCTGCGTAAGTAAGGTCTTCAAAGACTTTCTTTTGCCGAAAGAGGTTGTGATAGCTACTACAAAATTTATGTTCAATCGAAGAATTAATGAAGTCTAAGCAGTTAGTAACAATCAACGATTTTTCACGCTCGGTTTGTTGTAGTTCATTTTCTATTTCAGAAAGTCTTGCTTCCAGTTGTTGAGTTTTATCATCTTTGGTTGATGATATTAACTCAAGTACCGTAACATCCAAAGCCTTTGAGATTTTTAATATTTCCTCAAAGTCAATTTTGTTCCCTTTCTTTTCTATTCTCGAATAGGTGGATTTATCCATGCCTATTTTTTCTGCCATGTCTGCTTGTAGCAGTCCTTTTGCTTGTCGCAGGTTTTGTATGTTCTCGCCGATGTTCATATCGCAAATTAATCAAATTATGCAATAATTTCAATAGTAAATGTCATTTTTAAGATGAAAATTGTTTAAAAATGAAAGTAAAACAAAATAAATTGCAAAAAATGATTTTTATTTTCTCATAAATTGCAATATTTGTATCTGTATTTTATAAACAATAAATAGATGAGAAAATGAAACACATCAGATTTGGTCTAATTTCAAAGTTAGTTTTAACTATTTCGCCTTTGATAGTAACTGCTCAACCCGGTGGGATAGAAGCAGGAGCAAATGCTTTAGATGATTTAACATCGGGACTACAAGATTACATCGACCCAGTAACCACAGTTATTTATATCATAGCCATTATGCTTGGATTAGTTGGAGCATTTAGGGTTTATGTAAATTGGCAGCAAGGCAAAGACAACGTTATGCAGTCGGCAGCGGGTTGGTTCGGCTCGTGTCTGTTTTTACTGATAGCCAATACGGTTTTACGAGCCATGTTTATTTAATCAAGAGAAGTGAAAAAACTACTTTTCGTTTTTACGATTTCGATAAACTTTTGTTTTGCCCAAGTCAATTTACACAAAAGCGATGTCAACGCCTTAGGAGCAGATACTTATATCACATCTCCGATTCACCATAACATCGGTAAAATCCATGCTTTTGCTTTGATACTTCTTTTTTTGATGGCACTTGTGGCCACTTATAAAATTTATTACCGTTGGCAGTTGGGCGAAGAAGATGTTTTGCCACTAATCTATCGTTGGTGGGGTGGCATTATCCTTAGTTTTTTTATCATACAATTTTTAAGAATCTACATTTCACAGCAATCGTTTGGGGAATATCAACCTATCAGTTTTTAGACATGAATACACTGTATCAATTAGTTAAAAATACGGCTTTGTTTGCAACAGCGGCCGCAGGCGTGGTTGGTGGATTCAAAATATACCAAAAATGGGGCAGGGGAGAAGAAGTGATTCCTTTGATATTAGCTTGGTTGTTTGGTTTAGGATTCGTTCAGGTCATATTTTGGGCGGTTGGTTACTACATTGTTGGTGGAGCATACAAAGGTGTAAATCCAACATCGGGAGCTGAAAGCGTAGCTATTGAAGCACATAACGGGGCTTTGGTTATTGGTGTTGGTATTTCAATCTTTTCAGTGGTTAAGATTTACCAAAAGTATATCGGCGGTGAAGATGTGATCGACCTTCTTTATAAATGGTTAGGTGCATTGATATTCTTATTTTTCTTTGGCTACCTCATAGAAGCAATCTTATAAAATGATACAGAAAGTAATAAAAGGTGTCGATGATGAAATCGAGTTTAAGGGCTTTAAAGGGCGGTATTTTTATATGTTAGCTGGCGTAATCTTGGGTTTGCTCTTTTTAACCTTCTTTCTCTATATGATAGGCTTTTCAAGCTTTATACTCATCTTCTTTAGTATAGTTGTAGGGGTAGGGGCTTATATGTATATCAAAATATTGATGGATAGAAATGGAAAATGGGGGCATATTCATAGCCAACACACCGAAAGAAAACCTAATTTTTTACTACACAATCAACCTTTTTACAAACTGATAGGAACAGAAGAACATGGCAAAAGTACGAACAGTTGAAGAAATACAACCCATCGCAACGATTGATAACCGAGGAATAATCTACACTAAAAATGCAGATTTAGCAGTCGCATTTGAGGTAACTTTCCCCGAAATATTTTGTGTGTCCGAACACAACTACCAGCTTTGTTTCGATGCACTCCTTCAAGCCGTAAAGAATTTGGGCGAGGGTTATTTGGTGCATAAACAAGATTTTTTCATTGAAGATAAATATGAGCCTGATTTGAGCTACAATACTTCTAATGATTTTATTATTGCGAAGAATGAACTCCAATTCAAAGACCGTCCTTTTATTAATCACAAGGCATTTATCTACGTGATTTTGCCCAGTTCTAATCCGCTGAAACGAGATAGTTTGGCATCTGCCATTTTTCGTCGGCATCTTGTCCCCAAAAACGTTATAGAACAAGATACTATTGCAGCTTTCTGGCAAAAGGTTAAATCATTCCAAGCTTCTATTAATCAGTCAAAGATACTGACTGTTAATCAATTGAAAAGAGAAGATTTTGCAGGAAGTAAGAAAGCCGAAGGTTTGCTCAATTATTACTTTTCCTTGGCATTTGATGATAAGAATCTGTATGATTTGAGTTCAAATGATGGTGTTTTTAGAGTTGGAAATAAGCAAAGTTATACGTTTGTTATCAATGATTTAGAGCAATATCCGCACGAACTACCCTCAGTAGTTTCGTTTCGAGATTATTCTACCGACCGTACTAAAATGCCCGCCAGCTATGGCTTGGCTTTTGGGTTGAATTTGCAATTCAACCACGTTTATAATCAGGTAATTTATATTCCGAAACAGAACGATTTGAAGGCAAAAATGATGGCTGATGCTAAAAAAGCCTATTCATTTTCGAGGTGGAGTAGAGATAATACCTATTCGGTCGAGCAAAAAACGATGATGGTTGATTCGCTCACAACGGGTGCAAGTTTGGCCGTTCATGCTCATTTCAATATTCAGATTTTCCATGAGTCAAAACAAGTGTTGGAACAGTATAAAAATGAAGTGTCGTCTGCTATTCAAAATACAGGGTTCATTTCTAAAATGGCCACAACTCATGCTGAGCAATTGTATTGGTCGTGTATTCCCGCCAATGCAGTTGAGTTGGGCAAAGATAACTTCGCTACTTGCTTGCTGGATAATGCTCTGGCTCTCTGGAATGTTGAAACCAACTATAAACAAAGCGTTTGGCAAAATGGTGGAATGCTGCTTACCGACCGTTTCGGTACGCCTCGAATTGTAGATTTGTTTTTCGACCCACTCAAACGAAAACTCATTTTTAACCGAAACTTTACAGTTATCGGCCCTTCGGGAAGTGGTAAATCATTTACTATGAATAATATGATTTACTATCTACTGATGAGTGGCTCGCATATTACTATCATTGATATTGGTCATTCTTATAAGCGTTTGGCCGAGATTTTAGGTGGAAAGTACCTAACCCATACCACCGAAAACCCAATTCGTTTGAACCCATTTTACATGGAGTTCAATCCTCTTGACGATAGATTGAAACTCGAACAAGAGTTTAAGCAAGTAATTGTTGATTTGCTTTCGGTGCTTTATAAAAACTCAGGTGATACCATTACAAAAAGTGAGGAAGTAACGCTTTTAGCAATGGTAACGGAATATTACAAGTATTTGCAGAAAAATCCAGCGATTTACCCATGTTTCGATACATTCTACGAATACATCAGAGATTCTTTCAAAAAGATTTTTGAAGAATTAGGTGGTAGAAATGGTAAGGAATTCGACCTTGAGCAATTTCTGTATGTATTACAGCCGTTCTATGCAGATGGTGAATATGGGTATCTACTGAACTCAAAAGAAAATGTAGATTTTTCGCAAGAGCCATTTGTAGTTT
>NZ_JBMLRC010000395.1:0-23716 GCF_049241225.1 Emticicia sp. | reverse complement strand
ATAATATGTCGAATAAACGAAAAATCATCTACGCTATCTTATTAGTTGTGCTTGTAGGATTGGTTTATGTAGGCAATTTTGCTATTCAATATGCCTATATTGGCTCATCGTATAATGCAAAAACCGTTTGTTCGTGCATGTTTGTTTCGGGGCGAGATTTAGAAAATATCAAAGCCGAAGAACTTTATGCGGTGCCGTTTTCAACCGTAAAAGTTGATGAAGTAAATAAATCCGTAACTGCCAATATTTATGGTTTGGCCGAAACCAAAGCCATTTATCGCAAAGGTTTGGGTTGTACTTTGGTCAATGAATTATCAGAAGAAGAAATCAAAAAACAACCATCTGTTCCATCGACTGATACATTAACGGAAAACCTTTTGATGGCGGATGATTTAGGTGGAATTGATAAAATTGGCTTAGAAAAAAGCCTCAATGAGGCGTTTCAAGAAAAAGACCCTCAGAATGTGATTCGTACGAGAGCAATTGTTGTGCTGCATGATGGAAAAATTATCGCCGAAAAATACGCTCCAAATATCAAGCCCGAAACGCCACTTTTGGGTTGGTCAATGACTAAGAGCGTAACGAGTGCCATGATTGGCCTTTTGGTGAAAGAAGGAAAGTTGGACATCAAAAAATCAGCTCCTATCGCCGAATGGCAAAATGATGAACGAAAGAAAATAACCATTGACCACCTGCTTCGCATGAGCAGTGGACTTGGTTTTGAAGAAAACTATGCTGCACCGAGTGATGCTACTCAAATGCTTTTCCGCAAGAAAGGGGCAGGGGCGTATGCTTTGCTGAGTAAAGCAGCTACCGAACCCGATAAAGTTTGGTCGTATTCGAGTGGAACGAGTAATATTTTGCAGGAAATTATTCGCCGACAATTTGCCTTTCACGCTGATTACTTAGCTTTTCCATATCAGCGATTATTTCATAAAATAGGGATGAAAAGTGCCGTTCTCGAACCCGACGCCTCGGGAACCTTCGTTGGCTCGTCGTTTATGTACGCTACGGCTCGTGACTGGGCAAAGTTTGGACAATTATATCTGCAAGATGGAGTTTGGAATGGCGAACGTTTATTTCCCGAAGGTTGGGTGAAATATTCTGCGACCGAAACGCCTCATTCTGATGGAAAATATGCGGCTCATTTTTGGCTCGACCACCAAGATAAAACTTTCCCGCAAGATGCTTTTATGGCCGTAGGCTTTGAAGGGCAATACGTAACCATCGTGCCGTCGAAGAATTTAGTGATTGTGCGTTTGGGTTGTACGCCAAAAGATAATTTCAATCATTCGGCTTTGGTGAAGGGTATTGTGGCGGCAGTGAAATAAGGATTTTAATTTAAAAAGGTAGAGACAAGGCATGCCTTGTCTCTACGGTATGGTTGTTATGGTATATTATTGTTTCATCAAATCAAATCGCCGTACAAATCAAATTCTTCGGCATTATTGATTTTTACATTGGCAAAATCTCCCATTCTTACGTACTGAGAAGCTGGTACAAGAACTTCATTATCAACCTCTGGCGAGTCAAATTCTGTTCTTCCGATAAAATAACCGCCTTCTTTTCTATCAAACAAAACTTTGTAGGTATTACCGATTTTAGCTTGGTTCAATTCGGCCGAAATGCCTTGTTGAAGTTCCATGATAATATCGGTGCGTTCTTGTTTTACTTCGGCAGGAATATCATCGGGCATTGTAAACGAATGCGTATCATCTTCGTGCGAGTATTGGAAAACTCCCAATCTATCGAATCTCATTTTTTCTACGAAATGATACATTTCTTCAAAATGCTCTTCGGTTTCGCCTGGGTGACCCGCAATGAGTGTCGTACGAATGGCAATATCTGGCACTTTGTCACGAATCGTGTTTATCAAAGCCTCAGTTTTTGGTCGGTCAATACCACGACGCATGATTTTCAACATTTCAGAAGAACCATGTTGAAGCGGCATATCGAGGTAGTTACAAACATTCGAGCGATTCTTCATCACATCTAAAATATCCATCGGAAAGCCAGAAGGATAAGCATATTGCAAGCGAATCCAGTCAATGCCTTCAACGTCAGATAATTTATCGAGCAATTCGGCCAAATTTCTTTTCTTATAAATATCAAGACCATAATAAGTGAGGTCTTGAGCAATCAAAATCAATTCTTTGGTGCCTTTTTTTGCTAAATTTTGTGCTTGTAGCACCAACTCATCCATTGGTCGGCTTACGTGTCCGCCACGCATGAGTGGAATCGCACAGAAGCTACACGGGCGGTCGCAACCTTCAGCAATTTTTAGGTAAGCATAGTGGGCTGGCGTAGTCAAGAGGCGTTCGCCAACTAACTCGTGTTTATAATCGGCTTTTAGCGTTTTCAGCATTCTTGGCAACTCATTTGTGCCAAACCACGCATCAACCGTCGGTATTTCGACCGAAAGCTCATCTTTATAACGATGTGATAAACAGCCAGTTACATAAACTTTATCGACAATTCCTGCATCTTTTGCATCGACATAACGCAAAATCGTGTCGATAGATTCTTGCTTGGCATTATCAATAAAACCACAAGTATTAATGATAACAATATTAGCATCGTCTTTTTTCGACTCGTGTTCTACTTTCATGCCATTGCCTTTGAGCTGAGTATAAAGTACCTCCGAATCGACAAGGTTTTTCGAGCAACCGAGCGTAACGATATTGATTTTATTTTTTACTATTCCTTTTGTTTTCATTTTTCTTTTTAAACAATTCGGGAGAATTGTTGTACATATTTTTTGCAAAGTTCGGCAAAAATACCCTGTTTTCCTATTCAAAAAGCTGGCTTTGCATAGTTTTACACGGGGTTTTATATATTGCATCGAAAAATGAATTCATGTTTGAAAAAATGACCCGTTTAAAAGAAATACCTAAACTTAATCCTTCGCAGTTCGACGATTATCTTTTTGGAAATTGGAAGCCCAAAGTGTCGAGTTTGTATGAGCATTTTCATATCGAACGCATCGAAAACTACAAATCGTTTCTGAAACTACCTGTTTTGCCGCATCGTCGTTCGGTTTATTTTTTCTTATATGTAACTCAAGGTTTTGCTATCAGAAGCAAAGGTTTGAGTAATTATGAAGTAAAAGCTAATACATTTTTTTGTCTTTCGACCGACCAAATCACTTCACTCGAAGCCATTTCTGATGATGTTGAAGGTTTTTATTGCCACTTTCAACCTGAAATTTTCAACCACCCACTTTTAAATATTGATATCGAAAAAGATTTTCCGTTTTTTCAAATTACAGCTGAGCCACTCATTCAAATTGCCGAATCCGAACGATTGGTGCAGCTTTTAGAAATTTTGCTTTCCGAACGCACCCGTAACGAGAATAGTCGTGCCGAAATTATAGCTCTTTATCTGAGTGCATTCTTAAAGGAAATCCGGCATTTCGATAATCAAACTCCCAAAAGCAGCAATAATGCAGCTTCTAATCTCACACAACGCTACAAAAATCTGCTTTCTGAACTCATCTACGATAAAAAAACTGTCACCGAATTTGCCGAAATTCTGGCGGTTTCTCCCAATCATTTGCATAAATGTGTAAAAACCACAACGGGTAAATCTGCCCACGAATTATTAGAAGAAATGCGGGTTTTGGAGGCCAAAGTTTTGCTCAAACAAACACCCATGCGGATTGCCGAAATTGCATTCAAGATTGGTGGCTTTGAGCCAAGCGATTTTTCGAGATTCTTTAAATCCAAGACAGGAATTTCGCCAAAAGAGTATCGAAATCTGCAAAATTGATTGTTTTTGCCTATTTTATCTTTCCTTTTACCTACTAATCTTTCTTTTTATTGTTCAATTTTGTATTGAAATAAGTCAATCAGTTTTTGAATAATAAAATGCAAGAAATAGAATCTCCTACGGCGTCACTCCAATTAGAAATCAGAGACGAAATCTTGTTGGTGGCCATTAATCGCCCTGAAAAACGTAATGCCTTCAACGATGATTTGGTTCTGGGTATCGAAAAAGTTTTTGAGAACATCCCATCGCAAATCCGCTGTGTGGTTATCTATGGTTTGGGTAAGCATTTTTCGGCAGGTCTCGACCTTTCGGAGTTGAAAGAACGAGACGCCGTACAGGGGCTTCATCACTCTCGAATGTGGCACCGAGCATTAGATAAAGTGCAGTTTGGCTCAGTGCCTGTTGTGGCCGTTCTGCATGGTGCCGTAGTAGGTGGCGGGCTTGAATTGGCTTCTGCATGCCACATCAGAGTTGCCGAATCCAGCACTTTTTATGCACTTCCCGAAGGCCAAAGAGGAATTTTTGTGGGCGGAGGAGCATCGGTTCGAGTGCCAAAATTAATCGGTATGGCTCGCATGATGGACATGATGTTTACGGGAAGAGTCTATAAAGCCGAAGAGGGTGAACGAATCGGTTTAGCTCAATATTTGGTAGAAGAAGGTCAAGGGCTCGAAAAAGGTATTGAATTGGCCAAGAAAATTTCATCAAATGCAGGCATGACCAATTACGCACTCATGCACGTATTGCCCAAAATTGTTGATTCGGGTCAAAACGAAGGTTTGATGATGGAAAGTTTGATAGCCGCTATTTCAGCCGATGCTCCCGAAGCAAAGAAAAGGCTAACTGATTTTTTGGAAGGACGAGCCAAGAAAGTAGGAGAATAATTAATTCGTGCATTCGTGGCATAAAACTATACGATTTGAAAATGTATAAAAATACCCCATTCGGCCCTACTAAAACCCATAAAAGACAGCACGAAAATGGCATTGTTCATTTCAAAAATGAGCAAACATTGGCCGATTTTCCTATAAAAATTACTGATAAATTAGAACATTGGGCAAAAATAAAACCTGAGCACACGTTTATCGGTAGAAGAAATCCAGCCACGAAGGATTGGGAGAAATTATCTTACGCCGAAACCCTCGAAAAGGTAAAAAGCGTTGCCCAATATTTAATAAATCTTGAATTTACGCCCGATGAAACCGTAGTAATTTTATCAGAAAATAGCCTCGAACACGCACTTTTAGTGCTGGCTTCGGTGCATATCGGCATTACTTACACGCCGATTTCTCCGCCATATTCGTTGGTTTCTGATGATTTCGGCAAACTCAAACATTGTCTTGAATTAATGACTCCGAAAGTCATTTTTGCTCAAAGTGGAAAAGTTTATCAAAAAGCTCTCGAACTTGCCAAAACACTTTTCCCCGATGCCATTATCATTACCGCTGATGGAGAAAGTGGTGTGTATTTTCAAGAAATGTTGCTTACAAAACCTACGACCGATGTCGAAACTGCCGCAGCAAAAGTCAATGCCGATACAATTGCCAAAGTGCTGTTTACCTCTGGCTCGACTGGCTTACCCAAAGGTGTAATGAACCACCAAGGAATGTGGTGTGCCAATTTGCAGCAGATTACGCAGGTTTTTCCGTTTATGGAGCAACAACCACCTGTTTTTATTGATTGGCTCCCGTGGAATCATACTTTTGGTAGCAATCATAATTTTGGATTGGCTCTTTACAATGGCGGAACAATTTTGATTGATGATGGAAAACCAACGCCCAGAGGCATCGAAGAAACCGTTCAGAATCTCCGAGAAATTTCTCCGACGGCCTATTTTAATGTGCCAAAGGGTTTTGAAATGCTGATTCCGTACCTTGAAAAAGAAGCAGATTTGCGAGAAAATTTCTTCAAAAATCTCAATATTTTGTTTTATGCCGGGGCAAGTTTGGCTCAGCCAGTTTGGAATCGTTTGGAAGAATTGGCGGTAGAAACCATTGGCGTAAAAATTCCGATTATCACGGGTTTGGGTTGTACTGAGTCGGGACCTTCGGCGATGTTTGCTAATTGGGGTGGAGCATTTTCTGGACTTTTGGGTGTGCCTGTTGCTGGTATGGACGTAAAACTCGTACCCGATGGTGATAAAATTGAAGCTCGCTACAAAGCCCCCAACGTAACAAAAGGTTATTGGAGAAACTCTGAAGCAACGGCAGCTGCTTTTGATGAAGAAGGCTATTATAAAACAGGTGATGCCGTAAAGTTTTTAGATGAAAACAACCCCGATAAAGGCTTGGTTTTTGATGGAAGAATTGCTGAAGATTTCAAACTTTCGACAGGAACGTGGGTAAATGTGGGGGTTTTGAAAGCAAAAGTTATTTCGACAGGCTCACCAATTATTCAAGATGTGGTGTTGGCTGGTTTGGATAAAGAATATATTGGAGCAATTTTATTTTTAAATGCTGATGCTTGCCGAAAATTGGCTAATTTGAGTCCCGAAATCTCAAATAAAGAGGCATATTTGAATGCCGAAGTAGAAACGTTTATTAACGACTGGTTAGTAGAGTTCAATAAAACTTCAACAGGAAGCTCGACCGTAATAAAAAAATATGTAATTGCTATCGAACCACCATCAATTGATTTAGGCGAAATAACCGATAAAGGTTCACTGAATCAAAGGGCGGTTTTGAAACATAGGGTTAATTTGGTAAATGAATTATTCTCTTAATAATGGCACACTGATTTGACGGATGTACCAACGCTGATAAAAACGGATTTTAAAAATGGAATTATTGAATAAAGAATTAACGGAGGCAATTATCAAGGCATTTTATGATGTTTATAATGAATTGGGCTTTGGTTTTTTAGAAAAAGTTTATCAAAATTCTCTTTATTTGGAGTTAAAGGCAAGAGGGTTTGAGGTTGAGGCTCAGAAACAAATAAAGGTTCATTTTAAGGGCTTTGAAGTTGGAGAGTACTATGCTGATTTGTTGGTAAATAATACAATTATTCTCGAATTAAAGGCAACAGAAGCAATTGTTCCCGAGTTTGAACATCAATTAATAAATTATCTTCGAGGAACAGATAAAGAAGTTGGTTTACTTTTAAATTTTGGTTTAAAACCTGAATTTAGATGTAAGATATTTGAAAATTCACGAAAGAAATTAAAATATTAATGTGTAGCAAAAAATCAGTATAAATCAGCGTTGGCACATCCGTTTTATCAGCGTGCCATAAAATATAATTATGAAAATAGAAAACAATACATTCTTAATCACAGGCGGAGCTTCGGGATTAGGTTTCGCAACTGCAAAAATGATTATAGAAAACGGCGGAAATGCCGTTTTACTCGATGTAAACGAAGAAGCAGGAAAGACCGCACAAAGCAATTTAGGTTCAAAATCGAAATTCGTAAAAACTGATGTAACCAATGAAGAGCAAGTGCAAAGTGCTGTTAGTCAGTCGATTGAAGCTTATGGTAGTATTGCAGGAATCATTAATTGTGCAGGAGTAGGCCCTGCCAAAAGAGTAGTTGGTAAAGAAGGCCCACATCCGCTGGATTTCTTTCAGAAAGTAATCAACATCAACCTTATCGGCACTTTCAATACTCTCAGATTAGTAGCCGATAAAATGCAAAACAATGAACCAAATACCGAAGGCGAAAGAGGTATTATAATCAATACTGCCTCGGTTGCAGCCTTTGACGGCCAGATCGGACAAGCAGCTTACTCGGCATCGAAAGGTGGAATTGTGGCCATGACCTTGCCAATTGCCCGTGAATTTGCTCGAATGGGCATCAGAGTGATGGCCATTGCTCCAGGTATTTTTGAAACGCCTCTGTTGGCATCTTTACCACAGGAAGCCCAAGAGTCTCTTGGAAAACAGGTCCCATTTCCACCACGCTTAGGCCGACCTGCAGAGTTTGCCAATTTAGTAAAACAAATCATCGAAAACACTATGCTCAATGGCGAAGTAATTCGCCTTGATGGAGCAATAAGAATGGGAGCGAAATAAAAGCCCCCTAACCCCCGATAGGGGATAAACGGTACACATTATATAGATAAAAACAATATTAACACCCCTATTGGGGGCTTGGGGGCTATGATAGACATAAATAAAGTAATTGCCATAGACGTACACACGCATGCCGAAGTGTCGTGTTGCCAACCGCATGATGATTATCGTCCAGAACTGGATGAAGCATTTGCCAAATATTTCAAATCCGATAAACGCCCGACGATTCAAGAAACGGCCGATTTTTATCGAGATAATAATTTAGCTTTTGTGATGTTTACCGTTGATTCGGAACATAATGTTGGCAAACGTCGAATCCCCAATATAGAAGTTGCCGAAGCAGCTCTAAAAAACGATGATGTAATGATTGCTTTTGCCAGCATAGACCCGCACAAAGGTCGAATGGGAGCAAGAGAAGCCCGTGATTTGATAGAAAATTATGGTGTGAAAGGCTTTAAATTTCATCCAACAGTTCAAGGTTTTTATCCTTACGATAAAATGGCTTATCATCTTTACGAAGTTATAGCCGAATACAAATTACCGATGTTGTTTCATTCGGGGCATTCGGGTTTTGGCTCGGGTGTGCGTGGTGGAGGTGGTTTGCGTTTAGAATATTCAAATCCGATGCACCTCGACGATGTGGCCATTGACTTCCCCGACTGCCCAATTATTATTGCTCACCCAAGTTGGCCATGGCAAGATGAAGCCTTGAGCGTAGCGATGCACAAGCCTAATGTTTATATTGATTTGAGTGGTTGGTCGCCCAAATATTTTCCGAAACAACTCATTCAATATGCCAATACAATGCTCAAAAATAGGGTTCTTTTCGGTACTGATTTCCCGTTAATTACTCCCGAAAGATGGATGAAAGATTTTGAAGAGGCAGGTTTCAAAGAAGAGGTAAAACCACTGATTTTGAAAGAAAATGCTATCAGAATGTTGGGGTTGAAGTAGCATTTTAATAAATAATATGGCTGAACTCCTTAAAATGCATGGATTCTTAGCAGTAAGTTGGCCTGTATTTTATTTAAACCTAAGTATTCTAATACCTCAGGAATAAATGATTTTATCACACAACCTATATATTTGTGCAAAATAGATTTTCTTATTAAATTTTTTTACATGATTTCACTATTAAACTTGTCAAAAAAAACGACAATCAGGGGCTACTTATTGGTTTGTTTAATAAGTATTGCGTTCACAGATAGCTTTGCACAATACAACATAATTTCTTTCGGAGCTAAAGCGGATGGAAAAACATTAAATACGCAAGCAATCCAAAAGGCCATTGACGAGGCCAGTGCCAAAGGTGGTGGTAAAGTAATTTTTCCAAAAGGAAGATTTTTATCTGGTACATTATTGCTAAAATCTGGTGTTGAGCTTTTCCTAGAAAAAGATGCGATTCTTCTAGGTAGTTCAAATCCAGCTGACTATCCGAAAATTGATTTATCAGATACTAAGGTTTCTACAAAAACCGACGATAACTCAAAACTTGCCCTTATCTGGGCTTATCGTGCAAAAAATATTGGAATCAGTGGTGTAGGGACAATTGATGGACAAGGGC
This sequence comes from Emticicia sp., assembly GCF_049241225.1. Lineage (NCBI taxonomy): Bacteria > Pseudomonadati > Bacteroidota > Cytophagia > Cytophagales > Leadbetterellaceae > Emticicia > Emticicia sp. The sequence goes on along the minus strand of NZ_JBMLRC010000395.1, from coordinate 14,376 downwards.
GGGGGCTGGCATTACACATCGATAGTTTGCATCATACAGGTGCGGTCATTGACCCAAACTATCGCAGGCGTCCGAGTGAGACTGTCCGTCCTAAAATAATCAATATGCTTGAATGTGAGCATATAAAAGTAGAAGGCATCACGATTATCAACTCAGCCAGTTGGGTGCAGACTTATGAGTTATCTGCTGACATTAGTATAAAAAACCTTAAAGTAAACAGTACTGCTTATTGGAACAATGATGGCATAAACATTACTGATAGCAAAAATGTAATTATTGAAAATTGTGATGTAAATGCTGCCGACGATGGTATAACACTGAAATCGTATTTTCCTGATAAATACAGCGATAACGTAGTTATTCGAAACTGTAAGGTAAGAAGTAGTGCCAGTGCCGTAAAATTTGGGACAGCTTCTTTTGGTGGTTTTAAGAATGTTGTGATCGAGAATATCTATGTTTATGATACTTATCGTTCGGCGGTAGCTCTGGAAGCTGTAGATGGTGGATTTATAGAAAATATTACTGTGAAAAATATCACGGCGGTCAATACAGGCAATGCTTTTTTCCTAAGATTAGGGCATAGAGCGGGCGAAAGAGCGGGTTATTTTAAGAACGTAAGTATAAAAAATGTAAAAGCCCAAATCCCCTTTGGCCGACCCGATATTAATTACGACCTACGAGGGCCGGCCCTTGATTATTTCCATAACATTCATCCCGTTGTGATAGCAGGAATTCCTGACAGCTATATTCAAGATATTACCATTGAAAATGTAGAAATTACTTATCCAGGAAGGGCTTCAAAAGCTATGGCTTATATGCCAATTTGGCGTTTAGATGCTGTTCCCGAAAAAATAAATAGTTATCCAGAATATACCATGTTTGGCGAACTCCCCTCTTGGGGATTTTATGTAAGGCATGCTAATGGGATTCTATTTAAAAATGTCAAGTTGAACTTAGAAAATAGCGACTTTAGGCCTGCGTTTGTGTTTGATGATGTAAGAAATATACAGATTGAAAAAATTACTTTACCCAAAGATAAAGTTGAACAGATTATACTAAAAAATTCTAAGAGTACTAAGCTTGATCTAAACATCCATTCTTTTGTGAAGGAATTATAATTTAGTATGAGATATTTGATGTGGTTTTGATTGTTTTTGCATATTTATTCTCTTATTTTGCATAGTATAATCATGGTATAATGCAGAATTTTGTTGGAAAATTATAATTATATTTAATGAAGATTATTATTATTGGTGGCGGGATTGGTGGATTGACCACAGCATTGAGCCTTCATAAAGCTGGATTCGAAGTGAAGGTTTTTGAATCGGTCAAAGAAATAAAGCCTTTGGGCGTAGGTATCAATACACTTCCGCATAGTGTTCGGGTATTAACCAATTTAGGTTTACAAGAAAAAATCGCTGAAAATGCTATTGAAACGAGCGATTTAGTCTATTTCAATAAATTCGGACAGCAATTCTGGACTGAGCCACGTGGGCGTTTCGCTGGTTATAAATGGCCACAATTTTCGGTGCATCGTGGGGTTTTGCAAATGTTGCTTTTTGATGAGGTTGTGGCGGTTTTAGGCAAAGATGCCATTCTGAAAAATCATCATTTAAGCCATTTTGAACAAACCGAAACCGAAGTAATTGCTCATTTCATTGATAAAGATACTAATGAAAAAATACTCGAAGAACGTGCCGATATTTTGATAGGGGCTGATGGTATTAATTCGATAGTGCGTCAGCAACTTTATCCCAACGAAGGTCCGCCAGTTTATTCCGAAAACGTACTTTATCGTGGCACAACCACCATGAAACCATTCTTAGATGGTACCTCTATGGCAATGATTGGGAGCTTACGCCAAAAAATGGTAGTTTATCCAATCGGTCAGCCAGATTCTGATGGTAACTGCTTAATCAATTGGGTAGGAAATATTAAAGAAGGAAAATCGAGACTGACGGCTCGTGATTGGAATCGAGAGTCTGACAAAGCAAGGTTAGTTGACTTATATAAAGATTGGAAATTCGATTGGCTCGATGTGCCTACAATGATTGATGGGGCAAAAGCCGTTTACGAATTTCCAATGTCTGACCGAAACCCATTAGATAAATGGACTTTCGGGCGTGTGACGCTTCTCGGCGATGCCGCTCACCCGATGTATCCGATTGGCTCAAATGGTGCTTCACAGGCCATTCTTGATGCCGATTGCTTGACCGAATGTTTGAAAAATACAAGTAGCCCGCTGGAAGCGTTAGTCGAATATGATAAAGAAAGAGTACCAGCGGCGGCGAAAGTTGTATTACAAAACCGAGCCAAAGGCCCCGACGAAATCATGGATATGATGGAAGATTGGTTTCCGAAAGGTTTTTCAAAAGATGAAATTCCGCATGAAGAACTGGCAAAAGTAATGGATAATTACAAAAAAATAGCTGGTTTTGATATACAAACCCTTAACCAAAAAAATTAAGACATGAAACACTTACTTAACTTCAAAAATGCGATGTTGATTTTCACTGAAAATAAAATCCGTGTAAATCTGCGTTTCCAAAGGAATCAGCGTCATCTGCGTGCCATTATTTGTATCGTTTTCTGCCTATTAAATATGAATTCATTCGCCCAAAGCACACCCGAAGCACCAAGTTTAGAATTTGTTTGTGAATTAAAAGTCAAACTCAAAGCACCATACGTTGTAGGCGACACTCCTCACGGAATGCGTAGAATTATCCCAATTATAGGCGGAAGTTTTGAAGGTCCAAAAATGAAAGGTGAGATTTTGGATGGTGGTGCCGACTGGCAAATCGTAAGAAAAGATGGTGTAGCTGAGCTGGAAGCACATTATCAAATCAAAACCGATGACGGCGTAATAATTTACATCAAAAATACAGGCTTACGTGTGGCCACCCCCGAAGTTGCGGCTCGAATCGGTAGAGGTGAAGCGGTTTCGCCATCAGAATATTATTTCCGTGCGATACCAAAATTTGAAGCTCCGCAAGGTAAATACGAATGGATGAATAATGCCATTTTTATTTGTAAGGGCATCAGAAATCCAGATAACGTAGCAATTCAAGTTTGGAAAGTAAACTAAGCAATTACTTTCTAACTTCCATATATTCAACCATATACACCTAATAAATAATGACTTTCAACCCTAAAGCTCTCATCGACAAAAATCCGATGACTGCCCTTCAATACTCTACCATTTTCATTTGTTTTCTGATGAATATGCTCGATGGTATGGATGTGCTGGTGATTTCCTACACTGCCCCCGCCATTGCCAAAGCGTGGGATGTCTCTCCTCAAGCTTTGGGTACCGTTTTTAGTGCTGGATTATTCGGAATGACCATCGGAACGCTTTTTTTAGCTCCTTTTGCCGATAAAATTGGTCGAAAAGCCATTATTCTCATCAGTGGAATAATTATGGGAGTTTGTATTTATCTGACATCCTACGCCACTTCAATTACTGATTTATTGATTTATCGTTTTATTAGCGGACTTGGCATTGGTAGTATGTTGGCAAGTACGGCTTCTCTCGCTTCCGAATATACACCCAACAAAACCCGTGATTTTTGGGTAAGTTTTGTTATTTCTGGTTATCCAATTGGGGCTGTAGTAGCGGGTTTAGTGGCAGCGAAAGTAATTCCGACTGATGGCTGGCAACAAATGTTTCGTATTGCGGGCATTGCTTCTATGTTTTCAGTGCCTTTAATTCTGTTTTTCCTTTCCGAATCAATTGATTTTTATTTACGCACTCAACCCCAAAATGCCCTTGAAAAACTAAATAAGATTCTAGCCAAAATGAATATTCAGCCTTTAGAATCTTTGCCAATCATTGAAAAAATCAAATCGAAATTACCAGTTGACCAATTGCTAAAAACTGACTTCAAAAAACCAACGCTTCAACTTTGGGCTGCTCTATTTATGGCTTTTGCTGCATTGTATTTCCTAACAAGTTGGATTCCAAAACTCGCAAAAGATGCGGGACTTTCAATGGAATTGGCCATTTATGCAGGAACAGTCTTTAATATTGGTGCATTTTTCGGAATAATTACACAAGGATATTTTTCGAGTAAATATGGTCTAAAGAAAACTTTGGGCGTAATCTTGGTGCTAACTGGCGTTTTGATGGCATCGTTTGGGCTTTTTGTTGGGTCAGATGTTATCCTACTTATTTTGGCATTATTAGGTTTTGGTATTCAAGGCGGTTTTGTTGGGCTTTATGCACTTTCAGCCAGATTATACCCAACTGAGTTTCGCACAACTGGCGTGGGTTGGGCAATGGGAGCGGGGCGTTTGGGCGGAATCGTAGGCCCAATGATTGGTGGATTATTGATTGGAGCAGGTTTAGGAATCGCCACTAACTTCCTCATTTTTGCCATTCCAGCACTTTTATCAGGCTTGATTACCGCAAAAATAGATTCAAAAGAGATAAGTTAAAAAGAGAGGTAAGTATCCTATTTTATTACTAATAAACAAGCATATTTCATTGCCGTCTGCTTTAGCTGACGGATAATAGGCTAATAAACATCAAAATCGGCTTTAGCCAAAAATTAATATTTATTTCGGCTAAAGCCAACTTTGTTTTGAATTTATGGTATCCGTCAGCTAAAGCAGACGGCAATGAATAAAATAGTTTTTGCATTAAATTTTTTTAAATAATTATATAAAATGTCAAATTTCAGAGCCGACCACGTGGGTAGTTTACTACGCACACCAGCAGTAAAAGAGAACCGTTTCAAGTGGAAAAAAGGAGAAATTTCTGCGGAAGAACTAAGAGCAATCGAAGATGCAGGGATTGCCGAAACTGTAAAGCATTTAGAAGCAACAGGCATGAAAGCCATCACGGATGGAGAGTTCCGTCGTGATTATTTCCACCTTGATTTCTTGAAAGAATTGGCAGGTGTGAGCGTAACGGGTGGTATCGAAGCTAATCCAAATGCCAAAGCTGCCGAAGATGGTTTCACGCCACCTATTTTGAGCGTAACAGGCAAGCTCAAGCACGTAAAAGACATTCAAGTAGCTGATTTTAATTATCTAAAAACGGTTGTTTCGCAGACGCCAAAAGTTTCGATTCCTTCACCAACCATGATTCACTTCCGTGGTGGTAGAAAATCAATTGATATTAATTCGTACCCTGATATGGACGAGTTTTTTGCCGATTTATCTGCTGCTTATCGTGAAGAAATCGCTCATTTATACGATGCGGGCTTACGTTATTTGCAGCTTGACGATACCAATTTGGCGTATCTCTGCGACCCTAAAATGCGTGCAGCTGCTCAAGCAAGGGGCGAAGACCCGAATGAATTGCCTCGCACGTATGCAGCTCTTATCAATTCAGTAATTGATAATCGTCCAGCCGATTTGACGGTGGGCATTCACCTTTGTCGTGGAAATTATCGCAGTACGTGGTTTGCCGAAGGTGGTTATGAACCAGTTGCCGAAATTCTCTTCAATTCGATTAATGTTGACCGTTATTTGCTTGAATACGACGACGAGCGTTCGGGCGACTTTGCTCCGCTACGTTTTGTTCCGAACAACAAAAAAGTTGTTTTGGGAATCATTTCATCGAAAAAACGAGAACTCGAAAACATTGATGACCTCTGCAAGCGTATCGACGAAGCGGCACAATATACGCCAATCGAAAACCTTTGTGTGAGTCCGCAATGTGGATTTTCATCAACGCACCACGGTAACGATATGAGTCACGACGACCAATGGCGTAAGCTTGATTTGACAGTAAATACCGCCCTAAAAGTTTGGGGAGAAGCATAAAACTGTGGGTCGAACCGAGCGTCGGCCATCTCCAGATTCGACCTGCGTACTAACCTATTATTGTAAAACTTAATTCATAGCTATTCACCATGAAAAAAGCCTTAATCTTGTTATTTATCACGCAGGCAATTTTTGCCCAAAATGTTGCCAAAATTGATACAGGTAGCATCAATGGAGCGAAATATCGGATTCTTTTTCCCGAAAATTGGAAAGGAAAATTGGTGATGTATGCACACGGCTACGAATTTATGGGGTCGAAGCCTGCACAAAGTCAAAATCCAGAATTTCCGAAGCGAATGACACCTTTTTTGGAAAGAGGCTTTGCCGTAGCCGCTTCTGATTATGCGTTTCAAGGCTTGGCTTTGGTTCAGGGTGTTGATGATACGGAGGCTCTGCGACAATATTTTGCAAAAAAATACGGTCAACCAGACTCAACTTTTATGACAGGTCATTCGATGGGTGGTGGCATAACGCTGGCTACGCTCGAAAACTACGGACAAAATTACAACGGAGGCTTTCCGATGTGTCCGTTGGCAGGGCGTGTTTATCTGCAAACTCGTAAGGAGTTCGATTTATTTGCTACTTTCAATGGGCTTTTTCCTGGTATCGCTACTTCTCTGCATGATATTTTTGATATGTCGAAGCCAAAAGAGCCAATTTCTATGCAGGCGGGTTTTCGGAAGGCTGTATTGATGAAAAAAGCAATTTATGCTAAAGACTCTTTGCTCGCCGTTGAATTTGCCAAACATTTTGATTTAAAACCTGATGATTTAGCTTTTTCTTTAGCATTTGGTGAAGGTGTTTTGCGTGATATTGCTCAGAAAGCAGGTGGAAATCCTTACGACAATACAAATACTATATATGGCAGATTTCCGAATAGCTTGCTCGTGAACCAGAAAGCTGAGAGACTGGCGGCAACTGTGAGTCAGAATATTTTATTCGATAAATATGATAGAACTGGAGCAATTGATAAACCAGCTTTGGCTTTACATACGATTTATGATCAACTGATTCCCGCCGATTTGGCGATTGTGAGTTACGAAAATTTGATTCAAAAGCAGGGAAAACAACAGTATTTTAGCGTTAAATACACAAATGGGCAAGGCCATTGTAACTTTACTAACGAACAAACTGGTAAAGCTTTTGATGAACTGAGAAATTGGGTAAAAACTGGTCAAAAGGCAAAAGCTGGATTTGTGGAGTAAAAACTCTTTGAATGTTAAAGTTTTTGTAATCCCTGAATATTCGTAAATCGTCATTCAACATTCAACATTCGTAAATTTCTAAAACACTTACATAAATTTCTACTCAGAGAATGGCGGCTTCGGTCGCATTTTCTATTATATTTTCTTGAATTCGCTTGGCGAAACCCCCGTTTGTTTCTTAAAAAGTCGTGTAAAGTAAGCTGGGTCTTTAAAATTGAGTAAATACGACACCTCCGAAATCGAATAATTTGTATTAAGTAAATACTTTTTCGCTTCGGCAATCAGATAATCCTGCACAATTTGTAAGGCCGATTTCTGCACCAAAGCATTACAGATTCGGTTGAGATGCACGGTTGTGATATTCAATTCTTTGGCGTATTCGCTGATGGATTTGGTTTCTTGTATCGTACGTTTGATGTGCTTCTGAAATGCTTGAAAATACATCAAAGTACGGTTATCCGAAGCTGAAATGGTGTTTTTGAGTGAAAAACTAAAACGATAGATACTGATAAAAAATAAGGTAAACAACGACTGAACAACTGTTTGTTTTTCGAGATTCTCCTCGTATAACTCTTTCAAAATCAGGCTTTTATAATTTTTTACTTGCTCAAAAATACTCCAGTCATTATCAAACTGAAGGTATTTCAAATGATTGAGTTCGAGCAGAATTTTGGGCGAATTTTTGAAAAGCGTTTCCAGAAAGTTCTCAGAAAAAGTCAAGACTTCGCCCACAATACTTGGCTCAAAAGCAAAACCGTGCAGGGTATTGGTTGGAATCATAATTAAGCAAGGCCCTTCGATAGCAACTTCATTTTGCTCCGAAATCAAAACTCCACTTCCCGACTCAATCATAAAAATCTGGCATAAATCGGTGTGCAAATGTTCGTTGATTTCCCAATCATACATCTTACTCCGCACTTCCAGCGACTCATGATGAATAAAGTCGGGCAAAAGCGGATAATGATTATCGCCATAAAGACCTTTGAAATTTATAATCTGCTTAGAATTACTCATGTTTAATTTTTACAATCATTATTTCATTGATTAATTCTATATTTTGTTGTAAAATCTTATATTTCAGTACCTTTTGCTGTAAATATATATAATTTGTATTACATTTTAAATCGGAATTCTAAAGATATTCTCGCAGAGGAAAATGGCACCGCAACGGCGGACCGTGCTGATAACGCTGATAGATTTAACGCTGATTATCGCTGATTTTAATCTAAAAAATCCGTAAAATCAGCGTTGGAACATCCGCTTCATCAGCGTGCCATAAATTTGATATAAAATACTTACAATAAAACTTCATTATAAATTATAATAATTAGTTTACTTTTTGATAAGTAAATCATTCATTCGTAATTCGTAAATCGAATGATTCGTCAATTGTATTTATGTTTAAATTGTACAAGTCTTATTTTGATTAATCCAAGATTAAGTTTGATAATTAAAATACTTTTGTAGTGTAAAAATGGCTATTCAATACCTCAAATTCTCAACCAAATGAGCAATATCATTTATAATCAATTCGACCGTGAAGTACATCCGCCGTACTTGGCCCCAGAATACAAGTCAACCATTCTGCGAGCTCCAACTAAGCCTTTGATAGTGCTGAAACAATCGCTTTCTGAACTTACAGGTCCAGTTTTTGGAGATTTCAACTTAGGAGAATTCGACAATGACCTTACCAAAAATGCTATAAAAAATGGCGAGCCATTGGGCGAGAGAATCGTAGTTCACGGAAAGGTAATGAATGAAAACGGACAGCCAATACCCAATACTTTGATTGAAATTTGGCAAGCTAACTCGTGCGGTCGTTACGTACACAAAGTTGACCAACACGATGCCCCACTCGACCCGAATTTCTTGGGTGCAGGGCGTTGCATGACCGATAAAGACGGAAATTATAAATTTTATACAATCAAACCTGGGGCATATCCGTGGGGAAACCACTACAACGCTTGGCGGCCGAATCACATACATTTTTCGTTGTTTGGGGCAAATATTACCAATCGTTTGGTTACACAAATGTATTTCCCTGGCGACCCGCTCTTGCAGCATGACCCGATTTTCTTGGGTGTTCCACCAAAAGGCCGTGAATTATTAATCTCAAAATTCGATTTAGATGCCACCGAGCCAAACTTTGCTCTCGGCTACCGCTTCGATTTTGTACTAAGAGGCCACAACGCAACACCTTTTGAATAACCCCCAGCCCCTAAAGGGGAGTTTACTAATTCGCAGTTTTTGAATGACATATTCCGACTCAACACCTTAAATAAAATGGAAAATAAATTTATAAATCATATTTCAAGCCTTAGCTCCCCTTTAGGGGCTGGGGGTTTTCAAACTCCCTCTCAAACAGTAGGCCCATACTTTGCTTATGGACTTACACCCGAGCAATATTTATATGATTTCAAGCAATTAGTTGGTAATCAGATGGTTAGCCCAATCGAACACAGCGAGGCTATCACCATTACAGGAAAAGTTTTCGATGGCAATGGTGATGTGATACCTGATGCAATGATTGAAATCTGGCAAAATGATGGCGAAAATCAACTTTTTGGGCGTTTCGGTACCGGAACTGATGCTCAGAATCGCTTTATTTTTAGCACAATTAAGCCAAAATCAATTGATGGGCAAGCTCCGTATCTTTCAGTAATTGTTTTTATGCGTGGGCAGCTGATACATTCTTATACTCGTATTTATTTTTCTGACGAGGCTCAACTCAATGCAGCTGACGAAGTGCTAAATGCTGTTCCTGCCGATAGAAAAAATACATTAATTGCCGAGAAACAAGGCAATAATTTGTATGAGTTCAATATCAATATGCAAGGCGAAAACGAAACTGTGTTTTTTGAAGTATAAAACCCCTAACCCCTAAAGGGGAACAAAAATATGTCTCTTTATTCGGAATACTTTTATTCAAAGGATATAAACAATTTATTCTCTGACCATCAGATAATCGCTCAAATGCTGCGTTTTGAGGGAGCTTTGGCAGTTGCTCAAGCCGAAAATGGTATTATTCCGCCCCAAGCTGCCCAAATCATCGAAAATTGCTGTCAGGCTGACTTTATAGATATTGATAAACTCAAAGCAGAGATAAAATTGGGTGGAAATGCTGCTATTCCTCTGGTGAAGCAGCTTACTCGAATTGTAAAGAATAATGATGTAGAGGCATCGAAATATGTACATTTAGGAGCAACCAGCCAAGATGTGGTAGATACCGCAACGGTTTTGCAGATGCAAGAATATTGGTACTGGCTAAATGATAAATTGACGGAATTATCGAATTTGTTAGTAGAAATTACAAAAAAACACCGTAGTACATTGATGATTGGTCGGACGCTTCTCCAACAAGCCCGCCCAATTACTTTTGGACTCAAAACTTCGGGTTGGTTACAAAGTATCGAGCGAAGCAAAGAGCGAATGAAAAGTACACAAAAACGTGTTTTGGTCATTCAGCTGGGAGGAGCAGTTGGTAGTGGAAATGCAAATTTGTCAAAGCCAGTTCAGCAAAGTCTTGCCGATATTCTCGACTTAAAACCATCGTTTTCGTGGCAATCCAACCGTGATAATTTAGTTGAAGCCGCATCGGTTTTCGGAATATTAAATCAATCGCTCGGAAAAATCGCCAAAGATGTATCATTAATGATGCAAACCGAAGTTGGTGAAGTATTTGAAGGGGCGGGCGAGGGCAAAGGTGGGTCAAGCACGATGCCGCATAAGCGAAACCCTGTTACCTGTGCTGCCATATTGGCCAATGCCAATCGAATTCCAAATTTGGTAGCTACGATATTGGCTGCGATGCCTCAAGAACACGAGCGTTCGGCAGGATTGTGGCACTCAGAATGGGAAGTTCTAACCGAAATAATGTTGCTTACGGCAGGAAGTATTGAAAAAGCCATCGAATTGATTTCGGGTTTAGAGGTTGATGAGCATCGAATGCTCCAAAATCTTGAATTGACTAAAGGTTTGATTTATGCCGAGAATGTGTCGCTGGCACTGGCCACAAAAATAGGTAAAATAAATGCCCACGAATTAGTCGAAAAGGCTTGTAAATCAGCCATTTATCAGCAAAAACATCTAAAAGAAATCCTTGAAGAAATGAATGTCGATTTACCAAATTTAGAAGAACTTTTCAAAGCCGAAAACTCGATTGGGAATAGTTTGGAAATAATTGATGAAATTATAGAAAAAGTATAATTGGAACGCGGATGATGCTGATATTCTAACGCTGATTTTTACGGATTTCATTATGGAATTAATTCACAAGGAACTTACAGATATAATTTTAAAGGCATTTTTTGACGTATATAATGAATTGGGATACGGATTTTTAGAAAAAGTATATCAAAATTCACTTTACATCGAATTGAAATCGAAAGGGTTGAAAGTTGAGGCACAAAGACAGGTTAAAGTTAATTTCAAAGGTTTTAAAGTTGGAGAATATTATCCTGATTTGATTATTGAAGATAAAATAATTTTAGAGCTTAAAGCGGCTGAGTGTATCGTTGAAGAACACGAAAACCAATTGATAAATTATTTAAGAGCTACAAATATTGAAGTCGGATTACTTTTAAATTTTGGAAGAAAGCCCGAATTCAAAAGAAAAGTATTTGAAAATGGTAGGAAGAATTTATTAAAAAAAATCTGTGATAATCTGCGTTAGAATATCAGCGTCATCCGCGTTCTAACAAATACCTAATTGAGAAAACTATGCACTATAAAATACAAGGTACACCAAACAGCCCCGTTTTGATTTTCTCCAACTCATTGGGTTCGGAGATGATGATGTGGGAGGAACTGATTCCATATTTATTACCCTATTTCAGAGTATTACAATACGATACTCGTGGACATGGTGGTTCAAAAAATAACATCAGAAACGAAGGCTATACAATAGAATTATTGGGCAAAGATGTAATCAACTTGATGGACGAACTTAACATCGAAACCGCCTATTATTGTGGACTTTCGATGGGAGGTTTGATTGGACAATATCTTGGTATAAATCACCCAAATCGCTTTAAAAAGATAGTTTTGAGCAATACAGGGGCAAAAATCGGGAACGATGAACGCTGGAATGGTCGTATCGAAACCATTTCACAGCATGGAATGCAAGCAATCGTTGAAGACACGATGGAGCGTTGGTTTACCGAAGATTTCCGAAAACAAAATCCTGAGAAAGTAGCCGAAACTTATGCCATGTTTTTACGAAGCGATGTGCAGGGTTATTCAAATTGTTGCTGTGCCATTCGTGATGCCGATTTCAGAAATCAACTACAAAACTTGAGCGTTGAAACTTTAGTTATCACAGGCGATGAAGACCCCGTTACGAATGTCGAGCAAGCAGAGTTTTTGGTTGCCAATATTCCTAATTCCCAATTAAAGGTTCTTCATGCTCGCCACTTAGCTGCTACCGAACTGCCGAAAGAATACGCCCAAGTTTTAATAGATTTTTTTGTAGGCGAAGCCACTTTTGATAGAGGAATGCACGTTCGCCGAACGGTTTTAGGAAATGCTCACGTTGACCGAGCAAATAGCAAAATAAATGAGTTTAATGCTGATTTTCAGTCGTTTATAACAAATTATGCGTGGGGAGAAGTTTGGACAAGACCCAATCTTTCAAAGCATAATCGTAGCCTTATCACGATGGCGATGTTGATTGCTCTCAACCGCCAAACTGAGTTTAAAATGCACGTTAGAGCCGCTTTTAATAATGGAGTTACGGTTGCCGAAATCAAAGAAGTCATCATGCAGTCGGCTTTATATTGTGGGCTTCCTGCTGCTAACGAAGCTATTCATGCCGCTGAAGAAGTATTCAAAGAATTAGGAGTCAACATTTCATAAACAACAGACCATATTTATAATGAAAACTATAAAAACCCAAGTTGGAATCATCGGTGCTGGCCCTGCTGGGCTTACTTTGGCCTTGATGCTACAAAAGCAAGGTATTGAATGTATTATCATAGAAAACCGTAGCCGAGAATACGTCGAAAATCGTGTTCGTGCAGGCCTTTTAGAACACAATACCGTAGAAGTTTTTGAAGAACTGGACGTAGCTGACCGTCTCCACCAAGAAGGGTTGGTGCATCATGGTTGTTATATTGCCTACAATGGTATTACGCAACGCATTGATTTTCAGAAACATACACAAAGAGAAGTAACCATTTATGGTCAACAAGAAGTTGTAAAAGACCTAATAATTGCTTGTTTGGATAGGAAGATTGAAATCATTTTTGAAGCAGAAGCGACCGAAATCAATGATTTTATGACTGAAAAACCTAGTATTTCGTTTATTCATGGCGGAGAAAATGCTATTTTAAACTGCGATTTTGTAGCAGGAACAGATGGTTTTCATGGTTTAGGTCGAAAAACATTGCCTAAAGAATCTTATAACGAATTCAAGATTGAATATCCGTTTAGTTGGCTGGGAATATTGGCTTATTCAAAACCCACTTATGATGAATTGATTTATGCTTTTCACCACGAAGGTTTTGCCTTGGCAAGTATGCGTTCAGAAAAAGTATGTCGTTTATATTTGCAAGTACCCAACGATGAAAAAATAGAAAATTGGTCAGATGAACAAATTTGGGCTGAACTCGAAAATCGTTTGGGAATTGAACTTGACAAAGGAGAAATTTTTGAAAAAGGAATTACGCCAATGCGTAGTTTTATGATTGATAATCTTCAAGCCGGACGCTTGTTTTTGGCAGGAGACGCCGCTCACATTGTGCCGCCAACGGGAGCAAAAGGTTTAAACTTGGCAGTAGCTGATGTACGAAATTTAGCTAAAGGAATGACGGATTTCTATAAAAATGGCAGTGAAGAAGCCTTAAATAATTACACCAAAAAATGTGTTTCAAGAGTTTGGAGAGTACAAGATTTCTCAAACTTCATGACCTATTTGTGCCATAAACAAGCTGAAAATGGCAGTTTTGAGCAATTATTGCAAAAATCAAAATTTGATTATTTAAGAATGTCAGAAGCTTATCAAAAAACCATTGCCGAAAATTATGTCGGTTTGCCGTTTGAGAGCTTTGAGTAGTAATTATTTTCGTTCCATTATTCTTTCAATTTCATTTAGTTGAAGAATTTTGATAGTTGCTTCGGCAATGGGAGTTTTAGAATAGAATTTTCCTTCAAAGACTTCAAAATGGTCGTTCCAGTTGTCAGTTCGTGGATTGTAAAGTCTTATAAACGTTCTTTCCGGTAACAGCATAGTGCCAATGTCTGAACCTTTGATAACATTGCATAGGTAACAAGCGTAGGCAAGATTATCAACCCCCATGTTTAAGACTAATAATGTGGTCAATTTGATGAGAAATATAAGCTAAAAGATTTGATTTAAGGCAATATTCACAGCATCCATTCGCTCTTGATATAACTTGATTTTTGA
>NZ_JBMLRC010000394.1:27702-30180 GCF_049241225.1 Emticicia sp. | reverse complement strand
TTATTTACTGATTTACTCGAACTCACTGGCGATGAAGGTGCAAAAAAAGTAGTCATGAAAAACAAAGACAAAACCGCTCTGATAGATTTCCCAGAAGGTAAATTGGATTTGGATACCATCGACGAATATCGCAATTTTGTATCAAATTATAACTCAAATTAATGAAACGCATAGGTTTTTATATAGCATTACCTTTCATATACTCGATTTCGTACTTACCCTTTAGTATTTTATATCTAATTTCTGATTTTCTGTATCTGATAGTTTATTATGGAATTGGCTATCGAAAAAGTGTAGTTCGTCAGAATTTACAAAGAAGTTTTCCAGAAAAATCGGCTGAAGAATTATTAAAAATCGAAAAGGATTTTTACCGCTATATTGTTGATTTCTTCCTCGAAATGCTCAAATGCGTTACGATAAGTCAGGCAGCACTAAAAAAGCGATGGAGCATTCAAAACGATGCCATTCTTGATGAATTATTGGCCGAAAAGCGAAATATTATTGTTACGGCAGGGCATTTCGGAAACCACGAATTAGCAAATTTAGCTCTTTCATTTTTAATAAAATACCGTGTGAAAGCCGTTTACAGACCACTAAGCAACAAATTCTTCGATAATTTCTTTAAAAGCTTTAGAGAAAGATATGGTAGTATGATGATTTCAATGGCGGATGCATCAAAAGAGATTGCTAAAAATGAAAATTTCAATTATGCATTCTTTTTGGTCAATGACCAATCTCCCCCACCCGAACGCTCTTATTGGACAACTTTTCTGAATCAAGAAACAGGCTTCTTTACAGGAATCGACCGTTTCGCACGTCAGTATGATATGCCAGTAGTTTATATGTGTATCGACCGATACGCTCGTGGCAAATACAAAGTGAACGTTGAATTAATCACAAAGACTCCAAATGCTTTGCCCGAAGGAGAATTATTAGAAATTCATGCCCGAAAACTCGAACGTGATATTAAAGCAAATCCTTCGATTTGGTTTTGGTCGCACAAACGTTGGAAATACACAAAAGTTAATGGCGAAATCGTACCAGTAAGCTACAAAAAATGAACAAAACTAAGTTTCTAATTTTAAGATTTTCATCAATCGGTGATATTGTATTGACTACACCCGTAGTTAGGTGCATAAAATTGCAATATCCTGAAGCTGAGGTACATTTTGCCACAAAAAAACAATTCAAAGTTTTAGTCGAAAACAATCCTTATATCGACAAGTATCATTTATTAGAAAAATCGCTAAACCCTTTTGTAAAAGCCTTACAATCAGAGGATTACGACTACGTAATAGACTTGCATAATAACCTACGAACCTCAATTATAAAATTTCGACTTTCAAAAAAATCATTTAGTTTCGATAAACTCAACTTCAAAAAATGGCTTTTGGTTAATCTTAAAATTCATCAAATGCCAAACATTCACATTGTTGACCGATACCTAAAAACAGTAGAAAGTTTGGGTATCAAAAATGATATGAGAGGGCTTGATTATTTTATCCCCGAAAAAGATAAAGTTCAGATAAACGAGTCGTACATAGCCTTTGCAATAGGTGGGCAACATGCTACCAAAAAACTTCCAACCAGCCGAATTATTGAAATTTGCCAAAAACTTAATAGTAAAATTATGCTTTTGGGAGGAAAAGAAGACTCTTCCGCCGCCGAAGAAATTGAAAAAGCAGTTGGCGAAAAAATCATAAATGCTTGCGGAAAATATAATCTCAATCAATCAGCATCGCTTGTTCAGCAGGCCGAGTACCTCATCACGCACGATACAGGCTTAATGCACATTGCGTCAGCATTAAAGAAAAAAATCGTTTCGATTTGGGGAAATACCGTTCCCGAATTTGGAATGTACCCATATTTGACCGAATTCAAAATCATTGAAAATAAAGAACTTTCTTGCCGTCCATGTTCCAAAATTGGTTATAGTAAATGTCCCAAAGGTCATTTTAAGTGCATGAACGACCTTAATTTAGATTTTTGAGCCAAAGGGCATTTCCTTTTATCTCATTATAGTGCATTCTCGTCTCCAAATTGAAGCTTTGATAAGGTTTTAAACATGTTTCTCACTATTTTTGTTAAAACATCTTAACCTTCATCATTCATGAAAAAAATCTATCTTATTATTTTTAGTGCAGCAATTTCTGTTACTTCTTTCTCTCAAAAAATCATTAACCGTGACCCACAAATCGAGGCATTGGTTAGTCAAATTTCTGCCGATAGTCTAAAAAAATTCGATGAAAAACTCGTTTCTTTTGGCACTCGTAGTACGCTCTCAACAACTACTGATACCAAACGTGGGATTGGTGCTTCAAGACTTTGGGTTTTGAGTAAATTTCAAGAATTTGCTAAAACATCCGAAGGGCGAATGACGGCAGTGCTTGATACTTTCACACTCCAACCTGATGGCCGTAGAATTGACAAAACAATTGCAATGGCCAATGTAATGGCGACTTTGAAAGGAACTGACCC
>NZ_JBMLRC010000394.1:19904-27602 GCF_049241225.1 Emticicia sp. | reverse complement strand
GGTGTAGAAAATGATGGAAAAGCACGTCAATTGGCTCGTTATGTCAAAGAAACTGGCGAACGCTACGTTGATAATTTGGAAGTAGTGATGATTTACAGAAATGATCGTTTCTTGCGTGGAGGTGACCATACCCCATTTGTCAATCGTGGATTTGCGGCGGTTCGTTTGTCTGAAATGAACGAAAATTTCCTTCATCAACACCAAGACCTTAGAGTCGAAAATGGTGTAGAATACGGAGACTTGATAAAGTTTATGGATTTTGAATATCTACGCAAAAATACTTGTGTAAATCTTGCTTCACTGTCAAATTTGGCAAAATCTCCATCAATGCCACAAGATGTAGTTTTAGATGTGCGTGGTTTGGGAAATTCGACCAATTTAAACTGGAAAGCTCCAAAAACAGGAAAAGTAAAAGGATATTATGTTTTGATGCGTGAAACTGCCATGCCTTACTGGCAAAAGAAATTTTTTACTACCAATCTAAAAATTTCATTGCCTTTCTCAAAGGATAATTACTTCTTCGCAGTGCAATCAGTCAGTGAAGATGGTAACGAAGGCTTGCCAGTTTTGCCAAGAGTTGGGCTTCGTAATGCTGGAGAATAATTAAAAATAGTTAGTAGTCAATAGTCCACAAGTCAACAGTATGTTACGAATTACTAATTAGTCAGTAAATTTTACATAATTATTTTTGAAAAAATTTGATTTAATCACAAAAAATCGACTCTTTCGGGTCGATTTTTTTATTTTTTACCTAAACCTTTCTCACAAATGGAAATTATCGCTAAAATTCTTGTCGGTTTGGTGGCAATAGAACATTGCTATATTCTTTGGCTCGAAATGTTTGCTTGGACAACCAAAGCTCCGGGGGTATTCAAGAGCCTCAAAAGAGAACTTTTTGAACCAACCAAAGCACTTGCCGCTAATCAAGGTCTTTACAATGGCTTTTTGGCCGCTGGATTGTTTTGGTCGTTGCTCATTGAAAATCATGCTTGGTCGATTTATGTAGCTGTATTCTTTCTCTCGTGTGTTATAGTCGCAGGAATTTATGGTGGATTAACGGCTGGCAAAAAAATTTTTTATGTACAGGCAGTTCCTGCAATTTTAGCTTTAATTGCCGTGCATTTATAAATGTGGTGCGAACACGAGCAACGGCGGACGATGCTCGGCCGCTTGTAGTTTGCAGTATTGTGAATAATGGGTGTAATTATTTTACGGTGAGGTTTTAGTTTTTGCAAGTAAAAATCTTCTGTCTATTCTAAATATTCTATTCATTCATAAAAGCATACAGAATGTTCGGTCCACAAAAAAGAAAATGCCCACCAAACGGCGGGCATTTTGACTTATGGAGTACAACAAAACCACAATAAAAGTACGGTTTTAACCGCAATTGTGATTTTGTTACAAAAATATGAATATTTTATGCTTCTACCAATGATTCATCGTGTTGACTGATGTCAAGACCAGCTTTTTCGTCAGCCTCAGAAACGCGAAGTGGTAAAATTACATCTGTTATTTTCAACATTACAAACGACATCGCAAAAGCAAATACTGAAACGATTACTAATGCAATTACGTGATTGATAAATAATTTCGACTCACCGAAGAACAAACCTTGGTCAACAACAGCAGCGTTGATTCCTTTGTTGGCAAATACACCAGTCAACAACATACCAACCATACCACCAACACCGTGGCAAGGGAATACATCAAGCGTATCATCTAGAGCTGTTTTAGTTTTTAAGTGAGCTAAATAGTTAGAGATCAACGAAGAAATTGTACCGATGAAAATAGCGTGAGGGATAGTAACGAAACCAGCACCAGGTGTGATAGCAACTAAACCAACAACTACACCAATACAGAAACCAAGAGCAGATACTTTTTTGCCATTTGCAGCATCAAGCAATACCCAAGCTAAACCAGCAGCAGCAGCAGCAGTGTTTGTAGTAGCAAAAGCCGAAGCAGCCAATGTACCAGCACTTAAAGCAGAACCTGCGTTGAAACCAAACCATCCGAACCATAATAAGCCTGTACCCAATAATACGTAAGGAATATTTGCAGGTGGAAGGAAACTGCCTTCTACGTGTGTACGACGACGTTTCAAGTAAATTGCACCAGCCAAAGCAGCCCAACCAGCCGACATGTGTACAACAGTACCACCAGCGAAATCAAGAACTCCCATTTTGAAAAGGAAACCTTCTGGGTGCCATGTCCAGTGTGCTAAAGGAGCATATACGAAGATACTGAACAAAATAATGAACAATACATAAGATTTGAAATTGATACGCTCAGCCAATGAACCTGTTACGAGAGCTGGAGTAATAACTGCAAACTTCAACTGGAAGAAAGCAAATACTACTAATGGAATAGTTGGAGCAAGTGACCACGGCTTGCTTTCTAAAACACCAGCAAACATAAAGTGAGTCATTGGGTTTCCAACAAAACCTCCGATTGATTCTCCGAAAGCAAGGCTATAACCTACAGTAACCCAAAGTACAGAAATCACACCCATTGCAATAAAACTTTGTAGCATTGTTGAGATAACGTTTTTGGTGTTTACCATACCTCCGTAGAAATAAGCTAAACCAGGGGTCATAATTAATACTAAGGCCGTACTAACTAACATCCAAGCAGTATCGCCTGAGTTGATTCCTTCTGTAACGATTGTTGACGGCACCGCTGGTAGCAATAACGCAACTACGGCAAGCACTAACAAAATAATCAGGGGAAGAGGATTTTTACGCATAGTGATTTGAGGTTTAAATGTTGTACAAAAAAATAAGTATTGGTTTAGGTTAATAACAAGATTAGAATTTGAATATTAAAGCTCCACCGAAAGTAGATTGAGAGTCTTTAGTAAATTTACCATCTTTGTCTTCAAATTGTGCCATTCCAGCTTTTGATTTTGCATAGCTGTCAAGGCGGAATTCTGGTTTGAATAATAAATTATCAGAAATAATAACGTTACCTGTCAATGTGAATGAATTTACAGACGTTCCGTTTCCTTCACGGTTTAATAATGCACGTGCTCCATCTTTATTATCAAAGTATTCATAACGAACTCCTAGGCCAAATTTATCAGTTAATGAAGCTTGTGCATAAACCGCAGCACCACCCCAACTTAGTTTGCTTTGTGTACCATAAGCAGCATTAACACCTAACAAGAATTTTTCAGTAATTTGATATGATGTTGTTAAGTCAAAGATAGAGTAGTATGATTTCTCGTCTGTGCCTTCATCACTACCCAACCAGTTTACATACAAATTCCAACCTTCAGCTGGTGAAATGTAAAACTGTGCCATGGTTCCAAGTTTTGCATTATTATCAATTTTCGAGTCAATACCATTGACAACTCCAAAAGTTAATGATGATTTCTCAGAAGTAGCAAGTGTTGCTTTCAAACCTGTATGGTAGAATGGCCCATTATTGAATAAGTTTGAAAGGGAATAATTAAAGTTTACTGGAGCATCGATTACTTCATAACCGATATGAGTACCCCACTGACCTGCAGTCAATGAAAATTTGTCAGTAGCTTTCCAAGTTAAATATGCTTGTTTGATTGCTAATGATGTACTTGTTACATCAGAGATTGGACTGATTACATTGCCATAATTACCTAAGTCTGCATGACTACCGAATACCAAGTCAATAACACCATCAACCTTGTCTGTTGAGTAGGTCATTTTTGTTTGAGCTAAACCAAGCTGAAATTGACCAACCTTTTGGTCGAATGCTCTTTCGTATCCGGATGCTCCTAAATTTGATTTTGATTTTGGTGCGTTGAAGTTTCCGAAGAAATAAGTATCGACATATCCTGAAAACGTAAATGGGCTTTTCTTTTCTTCTGGTTTTGTTGTAGCATCTTGAGCGAAAACGTTTACTGCTGTAAACAATGAAAGTACGGTAAAAATTGATTTTCTCATAATTTTCTTTGGTTTAATTAATCATTGGTTAGATTTAATTCTCATGCAAATCTTTATCAAAAAATGTTTAAATCCAAATTTTAAGTACAAAAAAATCCAATATTTTTTTATTTTTTATAAAAAAGCCAATTTATATGTTTCAAAATCAAACTATTTATTAAAATAATTATATTTTATTTAAAAACAAATTATATTTTGATATTATACAATTATGGCAAATATTATTCTGAAACACAATTAATTCTTAATATTGTACAATTTCAAGAAAAGCACAAAAAAAGCCCCAAATCAGATTACCTAATTTGGGGCTAATTCTATAGTACTATATACTTATCTCAAATACTCAATTAAGCTTCTGCATGTAACCATGCTTTTTTAGCCAATAAAGTTTCGTCGTCTTCTACGTGGTCTGGGTCAGGCACACAGCAATCTACTGGACAAACCGCCGCACATTGTGGTTCTTCATGAAAACCATGACACTCCGTACATTTGTCTGAAACAATATAATAGAACTCATCAGATACAGGAGCCATTGGGTCTTTTCCACCGATTACGGTTCCGTCTTCTAATTCTACTTCTGTGAGTTTTGTTCCACCAGACCAAGTCCATTCAACACCACCTTCATAAATGGCTGTATTTGGGCACTCTGGTTCGCATGCACCACAATTGATACATTCGTCAGTTATAATGATTGCCATACTCTCTCTATATATTTAATAGTTTACTAAACTTTAAACAAATATAAGGCTTCAAAGTTTCAGTTTACTTGTATTTTTGTAAGATTTTATAAACGAGCAATAATTTTCTAAAAATAATGCAATATAAAAAAAATATTATTACATTTTCAAGGCTTGGTGAGTTCATTCTACAAAATTTGAATGATGAACCACTAAAGCCTCTATTTTCGGCGGCAAGAAATGAGAACGGATGGTTTACGGAAGATAACGTAAAGCTGGCAGTTGAAAATATCGCCAAAATATATTTGAATCAAGTAGCTCTCGAAAAATTTGCCGAAAAATATTCAATTTCAGAAAACAACAAACCCAAGAAAATTGGCATCGTAATGGCTGGCAATATACCTGGAGTGGGTTTTCATGACTTACTTTGTACGGTACTGACAGGTAATATCGCATTGATTAAACTTAGCTCGAGCGACACCGCAACAATGATGTTTTTAATCAATAAACTTTTTGAGTTAGACCCATCATTGAAGGATGTGATTAGAATTGCTCAAAGATTAAATGATGCAGATGCATTAATTGCAACAGGAAGCGATAACACAGCCAAGCATTTTGAGTATTATTTTGCATCAAAACCAAGAATTATACGCAGAAATCGCACATCGGTTGCAGTGATTAATGGTAACGAAACTCGTAGTGAATTGGCCGATTTAGGAAATGATATTTTTCAATACTTTGGTTTAGGTTGTAGAAATGTATCTAAACTCTACGTGCCAATTGGATATAAATTTGATAAATTTTATGAATCAATTGAATATTGGAGTACCATTCGTTTGCACCATAAATACAATAATAATTATGATTATAATAAATCAATTTATTTAGTCAATCGAGTGCCACATTTGGATAATGGATTTTTAATTTTGAAAGAAGACGAGGCATTGGTTTCACCAATTTCGGTTTGCTTTTATGAAACCTACGAAAATGAAGCCCATTTAGCTCAACTTTTAGAAGAAAACGCCGAAAAAATTCAGTGTACAGTTTCAACCGATGCTAAATTTGAAAATAGTTTCAGATTTGGTGAAGCACAAGTACCAAAACTTGAAGACTTTGCCGATGGAATTGATACAATGGAGTTTTTGATGAATTTGTAGAAAAAATATTAAGCCTTTACTTCAAAACAAGTAAAGGCTTTGTTTTAAATAATACGCTATTTTTCTTCAAAACCATTTAAAATTTCATCGAAGGCTTCAAATATTTGCATCTTATATGGATTTTCTTCTTTTAATATTAAAGTATTATAATAAGTCAAATCGACTTCTGAATCTTTAATTGGTATCGTATAATTTACAAAGTTGTCATTAAATCGTGAAAACCAAGAGTGAAATTTTCTATTTCTTGCTTCATGCTTTCTATCTTTCACATCACAGAAATAGACAATTACTTTGTCTCGTTCATCCATAAAATCTTTTATGATTTCAGCAATCGTAGCTCCGACATTCACATCAAGTTTAGGAGAATAGTCTTTTTGATTTTTATCTAAAGCAATAATAAACTCAAACACGTTATTTGCGAAAAGAGGATATTCAGCAAATAAATCAGGTATTTCTGAAAAGGCAATTCGATAAATAATACCTGAATTCGTTAAAAATGAATACTTTGTTTTAGAATCATTCTTAATGAAGTAATACGGTTTACTCATTATTCTTATTTCGCAGTTGTTCTATCATCATATCAAAAGACGAATCATTTTGAACTCTTTCAATTTGTTTTTGCAATCTTCTTTGCATAACACGCCCAAATAAGACCTTTCTTAATTGAGATTCATTTTTATCAACTTTTTCTAAAACTTTCATTTTGCTAACCTTTATAGATTAAAGTTATAAAAAACTAATAAACTGCAAGCAATTCTACGAATTAAATTTCAACTTACTATTTTTCAAACATTTCATGGCTTTTTCTAAACCACTGATTGTTAGCGGAAACATTCGATTGTCAGACCATTTTCTGATTTCTTGAATTGTGTGGGTATACTGCCAGTAACCATCATTAATTGGATTTAGCCATATCAGGTTTGGGAATTTATCTCTAAATCTTTCGAGCCAAACCGTGCCAGCTTCAGCATTAAAATGCTCTACGCTACCTCGTGGTTCGGATAACTCCCACGGCGACATCGAGGCATCGCCAACAAAAATCACTTTATAATCTTTGTTATATTTATTCAATACATCCCAAGTAGAGATTTTATCTTCATATCGGCGATTATTGTCTTTCCAAAGATTTTCATATACGCAATTATGAAAGTAGTAAAATTCTAAATTTTTGAACTGATGCTTGGCCGAAGAAAAGAGCATCGAACACTCTTCAACGAAATCATCCATTGAACCGCCCACATCAAGCAACAATAATATTTTTACTCTATTTTGCTTTGATGCCTGCATTTTTATATCCAAAAACCCCGCATTATTGCAAGTTCGGTCAATGGTTTCTTCTAAGTTCAATTCATCTTCTACACCTTCACGAGTCAAGATTCGTAAAAGTCTTAAAGCCATTTGGGTGTTACGTGTATTTAACTCAAGATTATCATCATAATTCTTGAACTCACGTTTATCCCAAACTTTGGTAGCATTTTTTCCGCCGCCTTTCCCTCCTATTCTGATTCCAGTTGGATTATACCCTCCGTTTCCAAATGGTGAAGTGCCACCCGTTCCAACCCATTTGGTTCCGCCTTCGTGGCGTTCTTTTTGTTCTTCAATAGTTTTTCTTAACCTTTCGAGCAATTCTTCTAAACCACCAGCCGCTTTGATAGCTTCTTTTTCCTCTTCTGATAATTCACTTAAAAGCTTTTTTATCAGCCAACTATCATCAATTTTTAGAAAATCTTCCACTCGAACCTCCTCAACGCCATCAAAAAACTGACTAAATAATCTATCAAATAAATCAAGATTCTGTTCGTGTTTTACATAAATAGCACGGCTCAGAAAATAAAAATCTTCGGTGTTGTATGCCACGACTTCCTTATCGAGAGCTTCTAACAAAGTCAGATGCTCCCGAAGATTTACCTTTAGGTTATTTTCCCTTAGATGATAAAAGAAATT
>NZ_JBMLRC010000394.1:0-19804 GCF_049241225.1 Emticicia sp. | reverse complement strand
CCCTTTTCCCTTAAAGCTTTAAATAAATCATAGTCTGATTCATTCTTTAGTAATGCTCCAAGATACGGTGGTATTTCGTTCATTTTATTCAAATCTTCTAAATCTTCGGCCGAAACCTTGCCTACTAAGAGCAAACGAAGCCAATCAATTAGCTCGCTAGTAGATGGTTTTTTTTTGATATTTTTTACTTCTCTGATACCAAAGAAGGTTTTTAGAGCATTTGTAAGAAGCGTTTCTTCGAGTTTTGGATAATGAACATCAACAATCTGTTGCATGGTTTCTTTATCGGGGAATCGAATAAAATGGAAGAAACAACGACGTAAAAAAGCATCGGGCAATTCTTTTTCATTATTGGAAGTAATGATAATTATCGGGCGATGCTTAGCCTTAATTGTACGCTTGAGTTCGTAGCAATAAAACTCCATTCGGTCGAGTTCTTGTAATAAATCATTCGGAAACTCAATATCAGCTTTATCAATTTCATCAATTAATAGCACTGATTGTTCATCTGTCTCGAATGCCTCCCAAATTTTACCTTTTTTGATATAATTTTCTACGTGATGTACACGGTCATCGCCGAGTTGAGAATCTCTGAGCCTCGATACTGCATCGTATTCGTAAAGCCCTTGCTGAGCAGTAGTAGTTGATTTTACGTGCCAAGTAAATAACTGTTTGTTGAGTGCCTTTGCAACCTCAAAAGCCAACAAAGTCTTTCCGGTGCCTGGTTCGCCTTTTATCAACAATGGGCGTTGCAAAGCCACAGCTGCGTTTACAGCGGTTTGAAGCTCACGAGTAGCTACATAATTAGAAGTGCCTTGAAAACTGGCGTTTTGTTTGTTTTCCATATAAATTGTAGAACAATTTTCTAAATTGTTTTGCTACGGTGAACAGTTAGAAACTTGTTCTACTCTTCTTCGCTCGTAAAACTATAAAGAGTTGGGTCAAGTTTAAGCGTTCCTGCGTTAAATTCATTGATAAATTTAGTAATTACCTCATGAGTAATTTCTTCCACATTCAACGAAACATCCAAGCCAATTCCATATTCAAAGTCTGGTTCAACCTCAACGAATTCTTTTACCTTCACAACTTCTTCTTCTTCCAATTCTTCAATAATTTCTTCGAGCATTAACTCTAAGTCTTCATCAACTTTGTGATTGGGCTTACGCTTGTCAATCTCCACATAATTTGGATATGCTTTTTTCATTCGAATTTCAGCCTCTTCAAAAACTAAACTGCTATGATTCAAACGAAGGGTACCCATTACGGCATCATAAATTACTTCTTTTCCTTCGTGTTTTCCAACAAACTGAAAATGAGCAAATTCTCCCGAATCGTTCATGCCATCTTCATCTTCCACAATCACATAATTTTGTCCTTCTTGCTCACACTCTTTTTTGAGTTCGGCAATCTCTTCGGGGTCAAATCCTTCGTTCATATCTTTATTGTTTAAAATTGTATAATCTATTAATAAAATTTGGTCAAATATTAGAATTGGAAATAGATAAATTGAGAATTATTATAAACTCCAAAACATAAAATCAAAAATAAAACAAGGTAATAAGCCCCCCATCTCTGCCATTTTGGCTTTGCTTCAAACCATTGTGCGATACTTCGGCCACGTTGCTGCCATTGCACAAACTCCATGATTATCATTGAAACGATGATTACATATAAATCATTCAAACCAATCATATCTATTACCTGCGAGAACGAATGTGTACTGCTTTTTAGAATATTTTTTACTACATAAATTGAGTCGGCGTTTGAATGTGCCGCAAAAAATATCCAAGCGAAAGCCACCAATATAAAAGTTATGGTCGTATTGACTAAATCTCTCAAAAAAGCTGAAGGTAAAATCGAAAGAACTTTATCTTGTGCCGATTTGGTAATTTGTCCAAAAATCAGATAAATACCATGTAATGCTCCCCAAATAACAAAATGCCAGCTTGCACCATGCCAAAGCCCCGACATCATGAATACAAAGAAAAGATTGAAGTATCGTCGGTATTTTCCAACTCTATTTCCACCAAGCGGTATATATAGATAATCTCGGAACCAAGTTGAAAGTGAAATATGCCATCTACGCCAAAATTCAGAAATATTTTTTGAGAAATAAGGTCTATCGAAGTTTTTCATTAAATCAAAACCCATCACACGAGCTGAGCCAATGGCGATATCTGAGTAGCCAGAAAAATCGCAGTAAATTTGAAATGTAAAGAAAAGAGTAGCAACAATCAGTGGAAGTCCTTGATAATCAGTAGGATTCCCATAAATCTTATTGACAAACAATGAAAGTCGGTCGGCAATGACTACTTTCTTGAACATCCCCCAAAGCATCAAACGCAAACCACTTTTGGCCAATTCGTAATTGAACTCGTGCTTTTCATAGAATTGATGTATCACATTCTGCGGACGTTCGATTGGCCCGGCCACCAATTGTGGATAGAACATCACATAGAGCGAATAGATACCAAAATGACGCTCGGCTTTCTGATTTCCACGATAAACTTCAATCGTATAGCTCATCGCTTGGAAAGTGTGGAAGGAAAGCCCAATCGGCAAAATTATATCCCAATGAGGCAGCAAGTTTTCGGGAGATATTTTGAAGAGAACCGAATTAAAATTATCAATAAAGAAATTATAATATTTAAAAACCGAAAGCACTCCAATATTTGCCATCAAACTCATCACAAGAGCCATTTTTCTGTTTTTTCCCTGCGATTGTTCAATCCAAATCCCAGCAAAATAATCAATCACAATTGTGAAAAATAGAATTAGAATGTAGATTGGAATAAAAAAACTATAAAATATACAACTGGCCATTAGTAAATGAAACCAACGGTATTTGTGCGGAAGAGCAAAATAAATAAGCGTAACGAGGGGAAAAAATATTAGAAATTCAAAAGAATTAAAAAGCATGTTCGAGAGTTCTGAGTTCTAAATTTTGAGTTCTGTGTTTTAACTAACACAAAACTACTTTACTTTTCAAAGTTCCGTGTTTATTTTGATTTATAAAAGTTTTTCGGGCAAAACCATTCAGTTTTACCAAACCTAAAAATTAAAAAGGCACCGAAGATGCTTCGATGCCTTTATTTATACCCCAAAAAACAATAAAATCTTTAAATAATTTTAAAAATCATAGCAATATTAATGCCAAAAAATCAGTAAAACAGGGTATTTTTATGATATTTTAAAATAAACTTCGATCTAAATCAAAACCCTCTAAATAATCGGAGACACGTTTAACAAACTGCCCACCCAAAGAACCATCAACCACGCGGTGGTCGTACGAGTGAGAAATGATCATTTTTTGGCGAATACCAATGGTATCTCCTTGTGGGGTTTCGATAACCGATACCTTTTTCTGAATTACACCAAAAGCCAAAATTGATACTTGTGGTTGCACCAAAATTGGTGTTCCAGCAATATTCCCAAACGAACCAATGTTTGAAACTGTCAAAGTTCCGTCGGCTAAATCATCGGCTTTTAATTTATTGTTTCTTGCACGATAAGTAAGATCATTGATTTTCTTCGTCAAGCCAATCAGGCTATAAGAGTCAGCTTCGTGAATTACAGGCACAATCAAATTTCCATTTGGAAGAGCAACCGCCATCCCGATATTGATTTTTCCTTTTTTAATGATTCTATCGCCATCGACTTGCACATTAATCATCGGAAAATCTTTGATTGCTTTCACAACGGCTTCGATCAATAGAGGTGTGAAAGTAATATTTTCGCCAGTGTCTTGCTTAAACTTACCTTTGGTTTTATCTCGCCAAACAGCGGCATTTGTCATATCCGTTTCAACGAAAGAAGTAACGTGCGGAGCAATTCGTTTAGACTCAACCATACGCTCAGCAATCATCTTACGCATTCTGTCCATTTCGATGATTTGGTCGCTACCAGAGGCCACAACGATGCGTTCGGGAGCAACTGGAGCTGGAGCTGACGCAGCAGCAGTTGGTACTACCCCTTGCTTGATAAATGCCAAAATATCGTCTTTAGTTACTCGGCCTTCTAGGCCTGTACCAACTATTTTATCTAATTGCTCAAACGAAATACCTTCTTCTTTGGCAATATTCAAAACCAATGGTGAGTAAAATCTATTATTTGATGGCGTTGTTGCTTGTGCAGCTACAGTTGGAGTAGTAAGAATATTTACCAAATTGTCGACTGGTTGTTCGATAAGCTTTTCGACCTCAGCCAAACCTTCGGTTTTTGGTTCTTCTACTACTTTTGGTTGAGCAATTGTTTCTTCTCCCACTACATCAATGATACAAATTGGCTTGCCAATTACAGCTACTTCGCCCTTTTGTACCAAAAACTCTTTAATAACTCCCGAATGCGACGCACCAATTTCGGTGTCGATTTTATCGGTTGCTACTTCCAAAATCATATCATCGGCTTCAATTCTATCACCAACATTTTTTAGCCAGTTTAAAACCGTACACTCAAAAATACTCTCACCCATTTTGGGCATTATCATTTCAATTAAAGCCATAGTTTAAAGTTTTGTTGAAGTTTCTTTTATATCCCACAGTCAACAGACAATGGTCGATAGTTCTAAAACAATAAATTCTTGTCAGTCGTTTAAAATTAACTTTCATAATCTCCGTTTACCATTTTACGGAGTAAATTCAAGGCTACAACGCTACCATACTGAATATTAGTGTCTCTTTGGTTAGCCATCTGTATTTTTCTGGCTATCGTTCGGCCTTCCATCGCACAGGCAATCCAAAGTGTGCCTACTGGCTTTTCTGGTGTGCCTCCATCGGGCCCAGCAATGCCACTCGTAGCAATAGCAAAATCAGTTTTCATCAATTTTCTTGCTCCTTCTGCCATTTGTGTTACAGTTTCTTCGCTTACAGCTCCGTGCTGAGCAATCGTTTCGGCATTTACGCCCAAAACGTTTATTTTCACCGAATTATCATAACTCACCACACTTCCCATAAAATAGGCAGAACTACCTGGCACTTTAGTAAACATGTGCGAAATATAACCACCTGTACAGCTTTCGGCAGCCGCAACAGTTAGACCACGTTTTTTTAATTCTTTACCAATAGCCACTTCTAAATCATCATTATCGAATCCAAAAACCGATGAGCCAATGAGTGGTAAAACCTTTTCTATTTCGGCATCAACATCTTTTCTGAGTTGTTCCTCGTCTGTACCAACGGCAGTAAGTCTCAATCTCACTTGTCCGAAACTTGGCAAATAAGCCAATTTGATATGTTCGGGTAGATTATCTTCCCAATTTTCGATTTTTTCAGCCAAAAACGACTCTCCCACTCCAATTGTACGAATCATTTTATGATAGATGATTGGAGTTTCAAAGAAAGTCTTCAAACGAGGAATTACTTCGTTGGCCATCAAGTATTTCATTTCGTGCGGTACACCCGGCATCGAAACAAAAACTTTTCCATTACGCTCAAACCACATTCCCGGGGCAGTGCCAGTTTTATTGGCTAAATAAGTACAACGACTCGGAACGGCTGCTTGCAAACGATTCAACTCTGTCATTGGACGGCCTCGCTTTGTGAAGAAATCTGTAATAAATGCTAAGGCATCTTCATTAATAACCAACTCATCATCGAAGTACTTACAAAGCATTTTCTTTGTAATATCGTCCTTTGTAGGGCCAAGTCCTCCTGTGAGTAATATGATGTCGGCACGTCCTTCGGCTTCTGCCAAAATCTGCAATATTTTATCTTCTTGGTCGCCTACCGACGATTTCCTAACGGTCTTGATTCCTATTTTATCTAATTCCGTACTCATCCACTGAGTATTGGTATCAGTTATTTGTCCATATAAAATTTCGTCACCAATTGTTACTACTTCCGCTAAAATGGGTCTCATATAAAGATTTAATTAAATAAAACGCAGGACATTGAATTAGTTTTGTAGTTTCAAAACTTTCACGGCACAAAAATACAATTTTCGCTGTTGATTCGTTAGTTAGACAATTAATTATTCACAAAAACAATTAGAAAATTCATTCAAATGAAAAGATTACTCTCTATTTCCTTATTAATCAGTATTTTGACACTTCAAAGTTGTGCTGGGCAGAAGATTAATTTCGGAAAAGTGTTAAATGATGTCATTACCCAAACACAAGGCGGCGGAGCTTTGACCAACGACGATGTGGTAATGGGTCTTAAAGAAGCCTTGAAAGTAGGTATAAATAAAGGAGCCGATAGTGCTTCAAAAACAAATGGATTTTATTTGAATCCTAAAATAAAGATTCCATTTCCTCCTGAAGTTCAACGAGTTGAAACGGCCTTACGCAAAATTGGTCTTGGCGGAGAAGTTGATAAATTTGTAATTTCATTGAATCGTGGTGCTGAAGAGGCAGCAAAAGAAGCCAAACCAATCTTTATTAATGCAATTTTGAGTATGTCTTTTTCGGATGCTTGGGGAATTTTACGTGGCGATAAAAATGCTGCAACAATGTTTTTGAAACGCACAACATCGGCGGCTTTAGTACAGGCATTTATGCCAGTTGTAGAAAAAGCACTTCAAAAAACGCAAGCAACCAGATATTATACAGATTTGGCCACCACTTACAATGCTCTGCCATTTACGCAAAAAGTAAATCCTGACTTGAAAGGTTATGCCACTCAAAAAGCCATTGATGGCTTATTTATTTTAGTTGAACAAGAAGAAGCCAGAATTAGAGAAAATCCATTGGCTCGCACCTCTGAAATTTTGAAAAGAGTTTTTGGTGCATCTTGATAAATTATTATCTAAAAAAGCCATGAAAGTCAAACTTTCATGGCTTTTTTGTTATTCACGTTTTGGCTAAGCACAAAATTAATCACTTCAGTGAATTACCGTATCCAACAATCAGAACCGAAAGTATAATTGTTAAGATTCCTGCCACAATTGTTGTGAGTGTCTTCTTCGATACCCCTTTCCATTCTTTCAAAACTAACCCCCACGAGTTGGCCACTAAAATAATAAATGCCATGTGTAAAATCCATGAACTTGGGCCATTTCCGAGCTTGCTTTCTCCCATACCGTAGAAAAAGAATTGTAAAAACCACGTTGTTCCTGCAATTGCCGAGAAAATATAATTTTTCAAAAGTGGCGTTTTTGAGTTGGTATAATCACCAAAGGTTTTGTTAGTAAAGTTAAGGTACATGCACCAAATAAAATTAGTGGTGAGTCCGCCCCAGAGAATTACTACGTACACTACGTTGTTTCTAAACAAAAATTCTCCTTGACCTGGATTTTGTGCTACCCAAATCTCATTGGCCACTTTCGACATATTCGAACCAGCTTCAATACCAAAACTAAAACAAGCACTCAAAACCCCAGAAATAACAGCAACAATTAAACCTTTTGTTATCTGAAATTCATCATTTGCTTTTTCGGCACCGTCGAGGTCTTTGTCTTTCATTCCACCAGCTTTTCCACAGATAACAATGCCAACAACACAAACTAGAAGCCCCAAAAGAACCATTTGCCCCCAATTGGTGGTCATAAGGTCGGTAATAGTATCTTTTCCGGCAGTTGGCACAAAATCATAATATACCGAAGGAATGATTGAGCCAAAAACCGAACACAAACCAAGTATGATTGAACTTCCCAGTGAAACACCAAGATAACGAACACCCAGACCGTAGGTTAGCCCTCCTATTCCCCAAAGTAAACCCATCAGATAGGTCCAGAAAATGGTATTTCCTGCTTCACCCGAAATGATACTTCCAAAATTCGGGATAGTTAGATAAGCAGCCAGTGGCGGAACAATTAGCCACGAACATAGTCCCCCAACTATCCAGTAACTTTCCCAAGCCCAGCCTTTAACTTTTTTATATGGAATGTAGAAACTTCCCGAAGCGAAACCGCCCAAAAAGTGAAAAATAATACCTAAAATTGCAGTCATTTTTGTTTAATAGGGTTAGTTTTTTGTAGTTTTTCAATATTTATTTATCCCAAAATAATATTAGGCAGTTAAAAATACTATCCTGTACTCTCATGCGAAAGATATTTTGTATTTTTTTACGAAATAAGTTTAGTGTAAGTTAGATTGAAGTAGTTACAATTATTACCTTAACAAATATAATATGTGTATTTAACTGATAATAAGGATTTTATACAAGTGTCAACTGCAGACTGTTGACCGTAGACTACTTATTTTGAACTTTATCTAGCAAAAACCTATTATTTACTGAAACAGTTCTAAAATCAAACATGAAAAAATCAGAAATTAATTTTACTGTAGAATTAGATGAAAGCCGTATTCCAGAAAGAATTTTTTGGGATGCCACCGAAAACCCAAATGAAGGAATCAATGAAACTAAAGCGATTGCCATTGGAGTTTGGGACCATTATCACCGTGGTTTATTAGGAATCAATCTTTGGACGAAAGACATGCCAGTTGATGAAATGAAGCATTTTGCAGTTGATATTGTTGGAAATGTAGCTCAATTAGTAGCCGATGCAACTGGTGATAAAAAACTAATCGAAATTTTAGAAAGCACTTGCCGAAGCATGAAGCGTCATATTGACGAAGAAGCGAAGGCGAGTTCTGAGTCTTGAATGATGGGTTCTGAATAAAAAAAATGCTGAATTCCGAGGAAACTCAGAACTCAGCATTCAGAACTCAGAACTATTTTATCCTTTTTTCGGAGTGATAATTTTTGTCCAAGTCAATAATTTAATCAACGGATAAGTTGGGTCAAACTCATACCATTTCTTGGCAAAATTGATTGACATCGGATGTTTGTGGTGATTATTCTGAAATAATTCGCCCATCATCAAAACATCAAAAATCAAAGAATTTTTCGACTCATCATGGTTATCAAAGTTTTGGTAACCATATTTATGCCCACTCCAGTTTACGATAGCTCCGTGAATTGGCCCCATCAAAAAATGGATAGGCAAAAGGAAGAAAAATCCCCAGTGAATATCAAAATAGAAAAAACCAACTACATAAAAAGCAATGTAGGCAAATCCCCAAGCCAAACGTGAAACCCAGTTGTCCCCGATTTTATCAATCAAGTTCCATTCTGGTAAATCTTTCTCAAAACGCTCTTCAATTTTGAATTTGTAGTTCAAAACTGCATTATAAATATCTTTGGTTTTCCACATCATCGTAAATAAATTTTCGGTGTGATGCGGCGAATGAGGGTCTTTTTCGGTATCACTGTATGCGTGGTGCATACGGTGCAAAATGGCGTACGAACGTGGATTCAAATAAGACGAACCCTGGGTAACGTAGGTAAAGAAATAAAAGAATCGCTCCCAAAATTTATTCATAGTAAACATTTTGTGAGCAGAATAACGGTGCAAGAAAAATGTTTGACTGAATAGCGACAAATACCAATGAGCAAAGAAAAACGATAGTGCAGCAACCATGCTTTGAAAATAGGAGTTTTATTATTTTAGAAAATACAAATATACATGACTAACGCAAAAGAAGTAAGGAAAGTTAATGACGTATATAGTATAAACTCAAAGTTCTTTAAAATATCCAAAATTTAATCTCTGAATTATCCAATTTTAATAGGAAGTAAAGGCATATTGGACCAAATTAGCCCCCATTTGCAGTGCTTTCGTACGAAGTTCTTCGGGGTCATTATAGACACTTCTATCTTCCCAGCCATTTCCTAAATCACATTCATAACTAAAATAACAAACTAATCGACCTTGCCAAATAAGGCCGAATCCTTGCGGTGCATTGCCATCATGCTCATGCACTTTTGGTAAACCAGTGGCAAATTTATATTTCTGCTGATAAACTGGATGAGAAAATGGAAGCTCAACAAATTCTAACTCTGGAAAAACTTTTTTCATCTCACGACGAATAAATTTATTCAAACCATAATTATCATCAATATGAAGAAAGCCTCCAGAAATTAAATATCTACGAAGGTTCTGAACCTCACCATCATTAAAAACCACATTTCCGTGACCAGTCATGTGAATAAATGGATACTGAAAAATGTCTGTGCTGCCTACCTCAATAATATCTTCTTCGGGGAAGATATTCATTTTGAGGTTTTGGTTGCAGAATTTAATCAGATTTGGTAACGAAGTTTTATTGGCATACCAGTCGCCACCGCCACCGTATTTCAGTTTACCGATTTTAATTGTCGGCTGTTGTGCAAAAGCAAGGTTTGCAGCAATTACACTCAGAAATATTAAAATATATTTTTTCATAAAGTCAATTTATAAAATCTTTACTACCAACTAAAATTGACAGATTGAAAGCCTGCCTTACAAAAATGTATTCACTACCGTACAAGCAACAACACCTGCGGTCTCAGTACGTAATCTCGCATTTCCGAGTGTAACTACTTGAAAACCAGTCTGTTTTGCCATTGCAATCTCTTCTTTGGTAAAATCACCTTCGGGGCCAATCATCATTAAAACTTCCTTTTTATCGGCCACTACATCTTTTAAAGGTTTTGCATCATCAGTTAGATGAGCAATAAACTTAGCTTCAAAGTTTGCATTTTTAATAAATTTCTCAAAATCTATCAATTCATTAATTTTGGGCAAATAGGCTTTGAGCGATTGTTTCATTGCCGAGATTGCTATTTTTTCAAGCCTTTCGGTTTTCTGATTTTTTCGTTCCGAATGTTTAGTTTGAATTAAAGTAATTTCGTCGATACCTATTTCAACGCATTTTTCAATAAAATATTCGATTCGGTCAGCGTTTTTGGTTGGAGCAATCGCTATATGTAGATAATGGTTACGTTTTTCAAATGCTCGTTCAACCGACAAAATCTTGACTTCACATTTTTTTTCATGTGCTTTAACAATTTCGCACTCAAACAATCCTCCTACCCCATCAACAACATGAATTTTATCTTTGATGTTTTTGCGTAGCACTTTTACACAATGCCTTGAGTCTTCTTCACTTAAAATTGGAGTTTTTTCAATATCAGATTGATAAAAAAGCAGCATCTTTAATTATTTTTACAACCACCTATTTCAGCCGAAAAGTCGCTACCGAGTTCGGCATCAAAACCATGATTCAAATCTATTGATTTATTTGCTTCCAAAGATAGTTGTTTTGCGTTAGTTATCGAAACGATTGTGGTAATTGATATATTTGCTCCGATGTAAGCCACTGCTGGAAGCGTCTTCAAATTTAGATTTTCAAGGCATTTTAAGGCCACTTCTTTTGTATTTGACTTAGTATTTGGTGCATTTTCAGCAAAAACTCTGTAAAAATAAATTTTACCCAATTCAGCTTGTGCATCATAATAATTACCGCCCGATACAACACCGATTTCTCCAAAGCTGTTATTATCAGTCGAACGCTCTACATGATATTTGGTTTGAGCATTGCTATTCCAAGTAAGTTTCACCTCTACATCTTCATTAACTTCGGTATTGAGCGTAATTTCAGTTGGTGGCGGTAAAATAACTGGTGTTTCGCCTGCAATACTTACATTATCAAAGCTAAAGGCACGCATTCCATATTTGTTTTTGAGATGTACCCCATTATAAAAACTCACCCCAAATTCGCCATGAGCATTAGGCAGATAAGAAACCGTTTTTGCGTTTTCGATATTGGCAACCGTCAGAAATATTCTATGACCAATGCCTTTGCCGCTTTGTACAACATCATTTCGACCATCGACATAGATAAAATCTTTTATGCTCCATGTTTTACCGCTGGCTGATGAGTCTTGCGGATAAATCATTTCCATACCTTCATCAAACTCCAAGACTAATTTCTGATTTTCCCAATATACTTTTTTAATATCGGGCGAATAAACTTGTGAAGACTGATTATCATTATATATCTCTCGCCCAACTATTCTTGCAAGTTCATAGGCCGTTTGACTGTAACCTTTGAGGCCATAATGCAAACCATCGTATCCGTCAGTTCCAACAGTACTCATAGTGGTGATTTTAGGCATAAGATATTTTGTGCGTCTTTGATAATCACGCAAAAAACCTGCCTTACTGTTATTGACTGTGAGAATGTTTGTCT
This sequence comes from Emticicia sp., assembly GCF_049241225.1. Lineage (NCBI taxonomy): Bacteria > Pseudomonadati > Bacteroidota > Cytophagia > Cytophagales > Leadbetterellaceae > Emticicia > Emticicia sp. The sequence goes on along the minus strand of NZ_JBMLRC010000394.1, from coordinate 7,851 downwards.
GAATATTGAAGACTTTCTTGAGATTTGGGAAATCAAGATTTAGGTTGTTGTAAAGCTTTTCAAACTCAGCAGGGTATTGCACGGACTCTAATTGAAATGAACCATCGCTTTCGCCATGTCGAAAAATCACATATTTGATTTGGTCTTTCACATCACTAAATATCGTTTGTAAGAGCAATTTACCATAATGAGTATTTTTATCGGCAGGGTTTTCAGGATTTCGATTGTTTAGTCCTTTTATATCAGAACCGCCCACCGAGCCAACTATTACGCCTACTGGATAATTATATTTCCCACAAAGAAATTTCTGAAATTCGAGCGTTCCAGTGCCTGGCCAAGTTGAGGTTTTGTAAGGTAAAACCCATTCGCTATCGCCATTATCGAAGTTAGCAACCGTAAAAAATCTCATTAAAGGATTTTCGGCGGGCCTGTAAGTGTCAATTCCTCCAGAACCAAGTGCATTTGACTGGCCATAAATCAAAAATAAATCGCCAACAGCTACTTGTGTTGATTTCTTGATTTCTCTTGTGCCATCAAGTGTCAGAATGAATGTATAATTAAAATTTCCAGCTTTTAGGGTTGGTGAAAATGCAAAATCGGCAGAAACATCCAATGTTTGTTCTGAAAAAACATTTCCATTTTGAAGAATTTTTAAAGAAATTGAAGAATGTCCGTTTTCGGTGATTTTTCCTTTAACTTGAAAAATAGCTTCATCTTGCTCGTTACGTTGTAATACTTGATTATTTGCAGGAAATTTAGACAGATTTACCTGAGAAAAAAGCTCTACACTACTCAGAAAAAGCAGGAACGCCATTAGGATGGAGCAATATTGAGTCTTGAATTGGAGCATTACGGTCATTCTATTGTTTTTTAATTAAATAGAAAAACCGTGCCAAAAACAAAAAAGGTGCTTTCTTCTGCAAGAAAACACCTCTTCGTTAGAGATTCTGTTATTTTACTACATATCTACCAGAATCTTCAATTACTATTTCGGGCATTTTTTTTGAACTTTCAAAGGCATCAAACCCCGGTTTTAACCACGACCAAAAGGCTAATAAACTGGCATCAGTACCAAATTCATTATTGATTGCTTTGTAATTTTGCTCATTCATAACAGTTGGAAATATATGAACATTTATTTTCCCACCTGCACTCTTGGCTTTTGCAGCCAATAAATATAGTTCTTTGATATTTTCATCACCGATCGGAATGCATCCAATTGTTACGCAATGGCCATGAATAAAAATATTATCTCCCGGGTTTAGCTTATCAGCAAATACAAGGTCTGATTTATTCGGATAATTGATTCTAAATGAAAGGTGATATTGACTTTGTGGATTGAATAGATCTACTTCATAAAATCCCTCTGGAATTTGGCGGTCACCTGAACGTCGTTTTGGCCCCAAAATACCAGTTGTAGCACAATAATCATAGGTTTTTACCAAAATAAATGTTTCATCAGATTTATTTTTTGCCCAAACTTCAAGCTTTTGTTCTTTCTTGAAGGCCCTTAGAAATAAATCAAAATTGGTAGTATTAATACTTTTTGAAGCCAATAAATCATTAATGGCTTTCGATTTTTCTTTATTGGCAGCAAAAACCCTTGGGAATTTAAGTTGCTGCTCGAAAAAATTTGTAGGGGGAGTCATTGACATAAGGATTGATGTCAAAAGAATCATCATAAAGGTTCTTTTCATTATTGTTATAAGGAGTATAAATTTGCGAACGATGTAAATTTTGTGCTTTTTTATGAATATTTCACAATTTAGACTTGATTATTTACGTAAAAAACACAAAATTATCTAAATTTATTTTCCGATTAGCCACTTCAAAAACTCGGGCATAACCTCGCTCCAAGTTTTGTGGTTGTGTTCGCCTCCTTCAACCTCAACGTATTTTATATCGATTTCGCGTTTATACCCTTTGATTTCAAGTTCTGAGATCAAATCAAGTGTGTCATCGATCGAATCAATGATTCCATTATTATTACGGTCATCTTTTTCATCATTTGTACCACATTCCAACCAAAATTTTTGTCCTGGGTTATAATTACCATTTCTAACCAAAACGTGCATAATTCGGTCATTATGGTCATCGTAGCCATCTTCATAGGCTTTTTTCCTCCACCAAAACGAAGCACTAAAAGCCCCAACTTTTGAAAAATAATTAGGATTTCCCCAAACTAAATCCATTGCAGAAAGCCCGCCCAGCGAAAATCCACAGAAGTAATTATCGATACTCAGACTTGAAACTTTATAATTAGCAATTATGAATGGAAAAAACTCCGAAATAATAAAACTTTGATATAGATTTGCCAAGTTTCCTCGACCTTTATAATCAGTTACAGAAGCTGTTCCATACTCTCTCAATCGATTTTCATTAGTATGTATTCCCACAAAAACAATCGGATGAATACGGGCATTGGCGTATAAATCCTCAAATATCTTATCAATTTTTAGTGCATCGAAATCTTGCCCATCATTCATATATAAAACCTTTAAATTAGACAAGCTTTCATAATTTGGAGGTAAAAGGATATCGAAAACAACTTCACGATTAAGAAATGTAGATTGAATTTTCTGATTTTTTATAATTGAAATATTTTGCACTTAACTATCTGCTTATTTTAATGAATGTTTCAGCAAAATTAACAAATCCTTTACCTTCAAAAATAAAAAAATTAAAAATCATTTGTTTCATTGCAGAAATTGGACTAATATTTCATGGAATTTTTAGATTTCATTAAACGCAAATATTTAATACAGATAATGCACCTGTTGATTTTAAACAAAATAATATTTCCAAAAAATACACAAACAAAAAATTTTATTAACAATTACAAATTATAAACCACTGTTTATCAATATTTTATTTGGCAACTATATTTTTAAAATAAAAAACAAAATACGAATTTTGCACTTTCATCAAACGTACATCGAAAATTTATGCAAGAAAAACATATAAAGTTTTATTCGCACATCATGAGTCGAGACATCGACATTTTGATTAGTGGTCACTGGGGCTATCCTATTTTAATGTTTCCTACCTCAATGGGAAATTATCTACAAAACAAAGATTTCGGACTTCTGGACACCGTTGGTGATTTGGTTGATGCAGGAAAAATAAAACTTTATAATGTCGATAGTATTGATTTCCAAAGCTTCTATGCCAAGGATTTGCCTGCTCATGTAAAAATTTATAATTACAATTTATATACACAATTTCTAAAAGAAGAACTCGTACCTGCTATTCAGCGTGAATGTGGCGTGCATAGAATTGCTGTGGCTGGTTGTAGTTTTGGGGGCTATCATTGCTCAAACTTTGCATTCAAAAACCCTGATTTGGTTGCTCACATGTTTAGTATGAGCGGTGCATTCAGTATCAAGAGTTTCATGAAAGGCCATTACGACGATAATGTGTATTTCAACGAACCAATGGATTTTATGAACCACGCTGAATCATGGAAATTTAATCACATGAATATCGTTTTAGGAACATCAGACTGGGATATTTGTAGAGAAGACAATCTGAATATGTCGAGACTCTTGGGCAATAAAGGCATCAATCATTGGTACGACGAAAAACGTTGGGCAAGCCACGATTGGCCACTCTGGAAAATGATGTTTTCGGAGTATGTCAGAAAAATGCCACTTTATAGTTAATGATTAGTTACTGATTATCAGTTATTTGTATAACAAAAAATACATTTTCATCAAAAACGTGCTTTAAACAACCCCAAAAGCACAGCATCACCTTAAATCAAGTCCCCCCATTGGGGGTTAGGGGGCTAACAACATGAAAAAAATTGGTATATTATTCGGAATGGAAGATACGTTTCCATGGGCTTTTATTGAACAAGTAAACAAAACTGCTCCTGCTGGAATTATTGCTGAGGCGGTTCAAATTGATAAAGTTGAGCAAGGCGTACCTACTGATTATGCAGTAATTATTGACCGTATTTCGCAAGATGTGCCATTTTACAGAGCATATTTGAAAAATGCAGCTCTTTGCGGAACGGCCGTTATCAATAACCCATTTTGGTGGAGTGCCGATGAAAAATTCTTCAATAACTGTTTAGCTGTAAAACTCGGTGTTCCTGTTCCAAAAACAGTTCTTTTACCATCAAAAGAACGCCCAGACGATACTACCGAAAAATCATTCCGTAATTTGGTTGCACCGCTTGACTGGGGATATATGTTCAATCAAATCGGTTTCCCGGCTTACATGAAACCACACGCTGGCGGAGGCTGGAAAAGTGTTTACAGAGTTGATAATCCTGATGATTTGTGGCACAAACACGGCGAAACTGGTCAACTGGTAATGCTTTTGCAAGAGGAAATTCAGTTTACGGATTATTACCGTTGTTATTGCTTAAATGGTAAATATGTGCATATTATGCCTTATGAACCACGCAATCCGCACCATTTGAGATACGCAACTCAGCCAAAAACAACAGGCGAAGCACACAAAAAATTGATGGCAACGATAACTGACTATGTGTTGAAATTGAATCACGCTCTGGGGTATGATTTTAATACCGTTGAATTTGCTATCCGTGATGGTATTCCGTATGCCATTGACTTCTGCAATCCTGCTCCTGATGCTGATATTCACTCAGTTGGACAAGGGAACTTCGATTGGATAGTAGAAAATGCAGCAAAAATGGCAATTGAAAGAGCAATCGAACAAGTAGATGGCAAAAACAACTGTACTTGGGGAACATATGTAAGAGAGGCAGCGATGCCATCAGCAGCAGCAGCACCAACAGCCGCAGCTCCTGCCAAAAAAGCTCCAGCCAAGAAAAAATAAGAGAATTAAGAGCCGTGTTATTGAAAATAGCACGGCTTTGTTAAAATGTATGTAAAGGTATGTAGGTATAAATCGCATTTGTATTCGAGAACCTCATTCTACATTCTTCATTCTACATTCTTAATTTACCAAAAACTATGTCTCTATTTACTTTAGGTATTGAAGAAGAGTTTCAAACCATTGACCCAAAAACTCGGGAATTACGCTCGCACATGTCGAAACTGGTCGAAGGTGGGCAGGTAATTTTACAAGAACGCATCAAACAAGAAATGCACCAAGCGGTGGTTGAAATGATTTCGAGTGTTTGCCAAAACATCCAGCAAGCACGAGAAGAAGTGACTTACCTCCGCCGAATGCTTTTTGATTTGGCTGCAAAACAAAATCTACACATTGCGGCAGCCGGAACTCACCCATTTTCGGACTGGCAAAAACAGCTAATCACCGAGGATGCTCGCTACGATAAGCTCATAGACGATATGCGAGATGTGGCTCGCTCAAACCTCATTTTTGGCTTGCACGTACACGTTGGTATCCCGAGCCGCGAAGAAGGCATGCAGATTCTTAACGCGGCACGCTATTTCTTACCACACATTTACGCACTTTCGACAAACTCACCATTTTGGTGTGGTCGAAATACCGGTTTTAAATCTTATCGTTCGAAGGTTTTCGATAAATTTCCTCGTACGGGGATTCCCGACTATTTTTCGAGCGTAGCCGAATATGATAATTACATAAATTTACTCATCAAAACTGGCTGTATCGACAACGGTAAGAAAATTTGGTGGGATTTACGTCTGCACCCTTTTTATCCTACAATTGAATTCCGCATTTGTGATATTCCGATGCGAGTCGATGAAACCATTTGTTTGGCGGCCCTAATGCAAGCAATTGTAGCTAAACTTCATAAGCTACACCAACAAAATCTTAGTTTCCGCCCATATCATAAAATGCTCATCAGTGAAAATAAATGGCGAGCTGCACGCTATGGAATCCACGGCAACCTAATAGATTTCGGCAAAGAAAAAGAAGTACCTTACTCTCACTTAGCTGAAGAGTTAATGGAATTTGTAGATGATGTTTTGGACGAACTTGGAAGTAGAAAAGAAGTCGAGTACATCCACGAAATATTGAAAATGGGAAGCGGTGCCGACCGACAATTGAGAGTTTTTGAAGAGACAAAAAGCCTAAAGTCTGTTGTTGATTATATTGTCAGCGAAAGCAAAATTGGCCTTTGATGAAAGAAACACTTTAATTTGAGGGTATATTTTTGTAAATTTGCCCTCAAAATACACCCATAAGTATGAAAGAAGATATTAAAATTGCAATTTTAGATATGTACAATGGCTTTGCTAATGAGGGTATGCGTTGTATAAAAATGTTGTGCGGAGAATTTCTTGCACAAGAGGGTATCAAGGGTAACTACGATATTTTTGATGTAAGAAAAAAGAATGAAATTCCTAAAATTGAAGATTACGATATATTCATTTCGACTGGTGGCCCCGGAAATCCATTACCCGAAGGACACGAATGGGAAGCCAAATTTGGCCATTTTCTGGACCAAATTTTTGCCTACAATCAATCAAATGGCAGCAAAAAATACCTATTTTTGATTTGCCACTCTTTCCAAGTTGCCAGCCATCATTTACAATTGGGGTACATTTGTAAACGTCGCTCGACTTCATTTGGTGTCATGCCGATTCATCGAACAACTGATGGTGAAACTGAGTCGTTTTTCAATGGTTTACCCGAAATTTTCTATGCCGTTGATTCACGAGATTATCAAATGATTCAACCAAACTGGCAAAAAATCAATGATTTTGGAGCAAAAGTGCTTTGCCTCGAAAAAATTAGAGAATATGTTCCGCTCGAAAGAGCCATCATGGCCATTAGATTCTCTGATGAAGTTTTTGGTACTCAGTTTCATCCCGAAGCCGATGCCGAAGGTATGCTCCGCTATTTCAAACAAGAAGAAAAAATGATTGCAGTAATCAGCGAACATGGTTCAGACAAATACGAACAAATGATTGACCACCTCGATGACCCTGATAAAATCATGCTCACCGAGTCGATAATCATTCCATCTTTTTTGAACCATGCTGCCGAACAAATTTTAGCAGTTGCATAATATGGAAAAGCCAAATTTATCGAAACAAGCATTTTGGGATGTTGACTTTGATAGTTTAGATTATGAAAAAGAGGCCAATTGGATAATTGGACGAGTATTTGAATGGGGAAAACTGAGTGATTTGAAAAATTTACTTGAGTTTTATGGACACAAAAAATGTAAAGATGCACTTCTAAAGGCCCCATTTTTAAGATTAAATGCGATAAGTTTAGGGCATCTTTTATTGGATATTCCAAAAAATAAATTCAAATGCTACATAAACAGACCGTCTCACATACCCTTCTAACAATTTTACAAAGTCTAATGCAAGAAAAAATGCTGAATGATTTTGTTTTAGTTGGTGGCACATCTTTGGCATTACGATATGGACATCGTGACTCAGAAGATATTGATTTGTTCACTTCTAACGACCTACCCCCAAATCTTTGGCAACATCTTCAAAGAAATCCGAATAGACAACTACAATACTCAGGTGAATACACTCTTGCCTTTACAGAATCAGACATTAAAATAGATTTGGCAAAATGGAACATTCAATTTAAAAATGTAGAAACTATTGAAGGCATTAGAATTGCCAATCCAATTGATGTGTTTGCGATGAAACTTGATGCTATTTGTACCCGCAAAACGAAAAAAGATTTTATCGATATTTTTGAATTATGCCAGCATTATTCCTTTCATGAAGGATTTTCTCATTTTAATAGCGTTTATCCTTACAGTAAAAACTCAACTATTATTTTTACTGCATTTGGCGAAATTGACCTTGCCGATAAATCGAAGATGCCAAATATGTATAAAAACTATGAATGGGATTTTGTAAAAAATAAACTAAAGAAATACGCAAAAAAATACTTCCTCAACCTATGATACCAGCAATCAGACAACAATTCAACGAAAGTTTCACGACAGAAAAATAT
>NZ_JBMLRC010000393.1:0-30286 GCF_049241225.1 Emticicia sp. | reverse complement strand
GTATTTTTGGCTATTTTTTCAGTTTCAATTGACATTCTCTACTATTTTATACTTTTTCTACTCTTACAGCTACATTATTGAAAGCCGCATTTCCTGTGAGTTCGTCTAAGACTAATTCATCGGTCAGGTCATTGATGCTTACACCTGCATGTTGCGTGGCTACATCGAGTTTTACGCCTTTTCGAGCATGACCGTAGCCGTGCGGCATACTCACCACTCCTCGCATCATCTGGTCTGTAATTTCGATGGGAAGTTCTACACTTCCTACTCTTGAGGTGACTTTTACCAAAGAATTAGATTCGAGATTTAAGTTTTTTGCATCTTCCGAATGAATCATCAACGTACAACGGTTTCTGCCTTTCACCAGCCTCTCTGAATTGTGCATCCACGAATTATTATCTCGTAAATGCCTTCTTCCGATTAACAAATATTCAAATCCAGCACTTAAACCATTGTCATTGAACGACTTACGCAATCTTTCAATATCTTTTACTAAAATTTCTGGAGCAATATTAATTCGTTTTTCGGGGGTGAAAAGTCGGTTCGGAAGGCAAGGTTTCAAAGCACCTAAATCAATTCCATGCGGATTTTCTTTGAGTTTTTGCAAAGAAAGGCCATAAGGGCCGAATTGTAAACCTAAATCTAACTTTACTTCGGGTGCTTCTGCCACAAAACCCTCATTACTCGATGTTGGGTGAGCCATTCGATAAGCCAATTCTTGGTAAATTTCCCAATCATATTTTGCTCCATCGGCTTTTGGGAAAAGTGCTTCCGAGAATTTAGCCGTATTTCTGACCGCCAACACATGAAATGTCATGTCATAATGAGGCACTTCTAAACCCGTAGCAGGCGGCAAAATAATGTCGGCGTGTTGGGTACTTTCGTTGATGTAAATATCAATCGCCACCATGTATTCGAGCGATTCAAAGGCTTTATCGAGTTGTCCACCGTTGGGTGTGGATAAAATCGGATTTCCACAACTCGTAATCAAACACTTTATCTGATTTTCGCCTTCGGTCAGAATCTCCTCGGCAAGCGTAGCCACTGGCAATTCGCCCAAAAACTCAGGCAAACCACGCACCCGACTCTGCCAACGATTAAAGCGATTATCGGTTTTGGCTCTTGCCAGAAAATCAACGGCAGGAGCAGTAAACATCGCTCCACCTGTGCGGTCGAGATTTCCTGTCAGCACATTGATTGCATTGATGAGCCACTGAGCAATACTTCCAAAAGTTTGCACCGAAACCCCTACTCTACCATAACAAACCGCCGATTTCGCCTGCACAAACTCATGCGTAAGTTGACGAATAGTTGAGGCCGAAATGCCAGTTTGTTTATCCACTTTTTCGGGAGTAAACTCAGCCGAAATTTCTTTTAGTAATTCAACACCGTCAGTAAAATCAGCTAATCGGCCAAGATTAACTAAGTTTTCGGCAAAAAGTGTTTGAATGATGGCCAAAAGCAAAAAAGCATCTGTTCCTGGGCGAATGAAAAAATGTTGGTCAGCTTTGGCAGCAGTTTCGGTGAGGCGAGGGTCGATAACCACTACTTTTCCACCACGTTTTTGGATAGCCTTTAGGCGATTTGCCACATCTGGCACCGACATAATACTACCATTAGAAGCAATCGGATTGCCACCAATAATGAGCATGAAATCTGTAAAATCAATGTCGGGAATCGGCATCAACATCGGATGCCCAAACATTTGCCAAGCAGCAAAATGATGCGGAAGTTGGTCGGCCGAAGTAGCCGAAAACATATTTTTAGTGCGTAAAGATTTGGCAAAAAGCGGAGAATTCATGGTCGTCCCCAAATTATGAATTGAGGGGTTTCCTTGATACATCGCTACGGCGTTATTGCCGTTTTTTGCTTGAATTTCCTTGATTTTGCTCACAACTTCGGCAAAAGCAGCTTCCCAAGAAAGCTGTTGCCAACCATTTTCGGTGCGTTTTACTGGAAATTTTAAGCGATTTGGGTCTTCGTAAATATCTTTCAGAGCAACCGCCTTCGGACAAATATGACCTCGACTAAAAGGGTCATTTTTATCACCTTCTATTTTGGTCACGACGCCGTTTTCTACTTTTATTTCGAGTCCGCACATGGCCTCGCAAAGATTGCAAGTGCGGAAGTGTGTCAAATTTTTCATGTATAGGTTTTTAGTGTTGAATAGAGTGCTAAAGTCCGCAGTTTACAGTAAACAGTCTGCAATAACTTTGAGAAAACATAACTATTTTACTTTTTGCGAGTATCAAGCCCATAATCTTTCAAAATTCCACGAGCCAGAGCAGTTTTGTGTACTTCGTCTGCTCCATCGTAGATTCGAGCGGCACGTTCGTGGGCATACCAGTACGATAGCAAAATATCACTCGTCATGCCTAATGCTCCATGCGTTTGTATTGCTCGGTCAATTACTCTAAGCATCATGTTTGCAGTGAAGAATTTTATCATCGAAATCTCGTCACGCACGGTGGCAGCTCCTTGCTCATCAATATTTTTGGCCGTACGAAGCACCAAAAGACGGGCAGCATCAATTTCGGCTCTACTTTCGGCAATAAATCCTTGAATAAACTGCATTTCACCCAACATTACGCCCTCGGCCATTTCTCTCGAAGCAGCATACTTACACATCAAATCAAAGCTACGCTCGGCAATACCAATAAAACGCATACAGTGATGAATACGCCCCGGCCCGAGGCGTTCTTGAGCCAACAAAAAACCTGCACCTTCTATGCCTATCAAATTAGCTTGTGGCACTCGCACGTTTTCATATAGTACTTCGGCATGACTCGCCCAACTATCGCCCGCATGACCCATAATTGGAATATTTCTTACGAACTTAAAACCTTCGGTATCGAGCGGCACTAAAATCTGGCTTGCTCTTTTATGCGGAGCTGCATCGGGGTTTGTTACGGCCATCACTACTGCAAAAGCAGCTCCATCGGCCGAAGATGTAAACCATTTATGGCCGTTGATGATGTAGTCGTCGCCATCTTTTACGGCCGTTGTTCCCATTCGAGTAGGATTTGAGCCAGCAAATTCGGGTTCGGTCATCGAAAAACAACTTCTGATTTCACCGTCCATCAAAGGCTTCAAATATTTATCTTTTAAATGCTTAGGTGCATATTTGTGCATCAACTCGGTATTACCGATGTCAGGAGCTTGGGTATTAAATACAAAATGCCCGAAAGGCGAACTTGCCAGCACCTCACTGATTTGTCCAAACTCGCAGAGCGTAAGCCCAAGACCGCCATCTTCTTCGGGTAGGTGCAAGCCCCAAAGCCCTGCTTTTTTTACTAAAGCTCTTTTTTCTTGCAAGATTGGTTCGACAAATGAAAAATTATGAGCAAGGTTTTCGGTAGTTTCGAGCGGATATAATTCTGTTTCTACAAAAGCCTTTATTTTAGGCAATAAGTCTTTTAGTTTGTCGGTTAGAAATAAAGTTTCCATCTTAAGTGGTTTATATTGTTGAATCCATAAATATTCCTTAAAGTTAGTTTTACAATCTTGATGGTACAATTTTTTAGCGTATTTCTTAAAAAATAGTTTAGATATGCATATTCAAACATCACAAAACTTCGTATATTGCTTTATAACACCACTATTATTAGCCGACTGTTAATGACTCAACGCCTATTTTTTGTTTGTTTTCTATTTTTGCAGATTATTCATTATCAGTCGTTTGCCGATGACTTCGTAATTGTGCGTCAAGTAAAAATTGTGGGAAATATCCGTACGAAAGAAAAGATTATTTTTCGAGATATGGCCATAAAAGCAGGAGATTCGCTGCAAAAAGCTAAGCTAACTGATGTCTTAGAAGCCGACCGCAAGAAGATTTTTAATACTAATCTATTTGTTACGGTCAAGGTTAGTTCGGAAGAAATTGATAATCAGCAAATTGATGTAATTGTAGAGGTAAAAGAAAGGCTTTACTTAGTCGTTTTACCTGTTTTTTATTTGGCCGACAGAAACTTTAATGAATGGTGGTATGAGCGAGGACATGATTTGAAGCGAACGATTTATGGTATTTATGGTCGTCATTCTAATCTGACGGGCAACAACGACCAGCTAAAAATCAGAGCCGAAATTGGCTTTATTCCTAACTTTGAGATTGCCTACAGCACGCCATATTTAGATAAAACTTTACAGACAACTTTTTCGATTGGTGCTTTTTATGGAATAAACAAAACGATGGTATATCGCACGTGGCAAGATAAATTCCAGTTTGCCGAAAGCGAAGACCGCCAACGAGAACGTCTCAACCTTTACTCGGTCATTTCTCGTCGAACAGGTTTTTTCCAGAATCAATTCTTACAAATAAGTTATAATCGAACCCAAATTGCTGATACGATTGCCCGACTGAATCCAAATTATTTTTTGAAAGGAAATACACAACAAAAATACCTCGCAATAAGCTATTCTTACATATACGACCGCCGAGACAATCGCCAATACGCACTCAAGGGCTATCGACTAAGCTTTGATGCCATTAAGTACGGCCTGTCGGCTCGAAGTGATATCAATCAACTCAATTTGAGTGGCACAATTAGTCAGTATTTCCCGCTTGGCCGAAACTTTTATGGCAATTACAGTCTTAGAGGAAAAGTCTCTTTCCCCGAAAAACAACCTTTTTTGCAGACACAAGGCTTAGGTTACAGAAATGATTTAGTGCGGGGCTACGAACTATACGTAATAGACGGCCAAAGCTATGGCTTGGTAAAGACAAATTTCAAATACCAAATGTTTGATAAAATCTTTGATTTGAGTCGATACTTGAAAGTCAAACAATTTAATACTTTACCCCTAGCAGCCTATATCAATACATTTTTTGATGTTGGATACGTTAAAAATAATTTTCCTGAGTTAAATAATACTAAATTTGCAAATAAATGGTTAGTTGGTGGAGGAATCGGGCTTGATGTAGTGACATGGTATAATGTAGTAGGTCGACTAAATTATTCACTCAATGCTGTAGGTGAGAAAAGATTGTTCTTTAATCTCTCGCGTGAGTTCTGATACCACTCACTAAAATTTGTGCTTTCATTCAATATATTCCTTTCAAAAAAAATATGAAAAATTGTTATTTTATTTTAGTTTTGTTGATCATAGCGTGCAGTAACCCGAAAAAGAAACAAACAGTGGAAGTTTTGAACCCTCCCCCACCAAAGAACGCATCGACAAGTAAAGTTCAGAAGTTGCTACGTACCATTATGGGTACTGGCGAAGGCCTCATCCGAGGCATACAATTTGGTGATGCTATTACTGATGTAAAAAAGAAAGAAAAAGCCGAACTTTTTGAAGAAGAAGACACTCATATAGGCTACTCTTTTGACACTGACAACTTCGAAACTGTTGATATCCTATACGAAAAAAATGCTCAAGACAGAGTTTCGGGAATTGAACTGGATATCTACATGAATACTGATGCATCAAATGATAGCCTAAAAAATGAATTAGTAAGGCAGTTTACAAATCAATACGGCCAACCAATAACAAACACAGAAATACCAACTTGGGCAATTAAACCAAAAGGAACTGTGAGTATAAAAGTAGTAAAAAACAAACTTGATAGAGGTTTAGAAGTCCGATACCGCCAAAATTCGAAGTCTATCTGAAAAATAAAAGCTTAAAAATAACAAAAACGCTTAATAGGCCCTGATGTCTATCAAGCGTTTTTGCTATTTTAGCTCTATCAACAAACCCATTATTGTCTTTTCTTCAATAAGTTTTGGCACAAATCTTGATAAATATTCTCAAAAGGTTGTAATTTTAACACAAAAACCAGCCTAACCCATCACATGGAAAGCAAAAGAAAAACTATCTTCGGCATAATGCTGATAAGTTTAGTAATGTGTAGTTGCGAAGGACCAGAAGGACCACAAGGAGCTAAAGGAGACCAAGGACCACAAGGTGTACAAGGACCCAAAGGAGATACTGGGGCAACGGGTGCGACCGGGGCGACGGGACCAGCGGGGGCGACGGGTGCTACAGGAGCAACTGGCCCACAAGGACCAAAAGGAGATACCGGGGCGACGGGTGCGACCGGGGCAACGGGGGCCACTGGAGCTGCGGGGCCTCAAGGACCCAAAGGAGATACTGGGGCGACAGGACCGGCTGGGGCGACGGGTGCTACAGGAGCAACTGGCCCACAAGGACCAAAAGGAGATCCAGGAACAACAAACGTTATATATTCAGATTGGTTTACTCCCGCATTTGTTGATTGGCAAAAAATTACAGAAAAAAGCTATTTGTATAGTATAATCGAAGTCAAAATCACCCAAGATATTATCGACAAAGGAGTTGTATTAGCTTATAGCCGACAAGTAGCTGGGGGACCGGCCTACCTATTGCCCATGATGTTGGAGACGAGTTCTGGTCTAACAAACTATAATATCTCAGCTGCACTGGGAAAAGTTAATATTACATTCGCTGAATTATTAGATATTCAAGGTAAACCTGCCGCAGGTTTACAATATCGTTATGTGATTATTCCGGGTGGAGTAAAAACACGAGCCAATATTGATTATACGAAGTTTGATGAAGTGGCAAAAGCTTTCGGTATTCCGAGATAAGCATCAAATTTTAAAGAAATCTTTAAATTTGTCTGGAAATTACTTACAAAATTGACGCCCAAAGGGCGTCTTTTTTGTTAAATCCACAATTCCATATATAAATAAGCGTTTGATTATCATAAAACTACAGGTAATGAAAATTCTATTTTACATACATTGCTTAATAATTACGTTTAATTTTTCCGGATTCGCACAAAGATGTAATCATGCTAACCAGATTCAAAATCTTTATAGTCAATTAACTGCCAATGGTTTTGATACTCAGAAACCTGTAGCCTATCATTACTTCTTTATTGATTCAAATGAGCAAGATCTTAATCGCCTAAAAGATATACTGCAACAACAGCATTATAAGTATGTACGTATCTCAAAAACTTCAGGAAAGTACCAACTTGAGCTAGAAAAAATAGAAGCACACAATGCCGCATCGGCTACCCAAAAGGGAAAGTGGCTGAATGAGCTTGCAAAAGCCAATAATGTGGAAACTTTTGATGGATTTGAAATTTTCTCAGAAGAAAACAATACAGAAACAGATGATTTAAACACTTTCAAGCAACAAATCGAAAAAACACCTACTGCCGAACTTTATAAAAAAGCTTTAGAATTGTATGATAAAAACGAAGATGCTAAAGCACTTATCGTGTTTGACCGCTGTATCAAGCAAAATATCAATCTCGAAACAAGTTATTATAAACGAGCCAACTGCAAAACAGCACTTGGCCGCCCTATAGAAGCCATAATTGATTTAGAAAACGTACTTCGATTGAATCCTCAGCATTATGAAGCAAATTATAATGTTGGAGGTTTGTATTTTGATGCGAAAAACTACGATAAAGCCGCAGGATTTTATCAAAAAGCTGTGGCTATCAATCCGAAAAGTGATAATGGGTTTTATAGATTGGCCGAAACCTACCAATACATGGGAATGAAAAATGCGGCTTTACAGAATTGCCAAAAAGCATTACAGCTAAACCCCAATAACGAATACGCAAAGAAATTAATCAACACTTTAAGATAAGTCAGTTATTGTATTTCAATTTCTTTTGGGGGTCTTTTTCTGCCTAAAGTCATCATTACCACACCAGCTAAGATAATTGCAGATGCCAACATAGAACGAGAAGTAAGACGCTCATCTAAGAAAATCCAACCCAAGAAAATAGCTACCACCGGATTTACGTATGCATAAGTGGCTGTTAGCTGTGGCGGAGCATGATTTATCAACCAAACATATGCGGTATAACCAACATATGAACCAATAAATATAAGATAAATCATTGCCAGATATGTCTCGGTGGTCATACTCTGAAAAGCTTGTAGTTGATTGTGCTCAAAAATAATACTCATAGTCAGAGAGAAGCAACCACCCACAACCATTTGTATCGCAGTTGATTGCAACGAATTTGGCAAAACTAAGTAAGGAGATTTGAGAGAACCAAAAGCCCAAGCAATTGAACCAAGAAAAACAATTGAAGCAGCCAAAACTGGCACTTCTTGCTGGCCCACCTGCTGTGCTGGATTGAGCAAAACAGCCATTCCGACCAAACCTAAAACTAAGCCTATTGCACCGACAACGGTAGGTTTCTTGGTACTAAAAAACAAAAAATCAAGCAAAATCATCCATGCTGGTAATGTTGCCACCAAAAGTGCAACCAACCCTGAAGGCATTTTCATGAGTGCATACGCCACAGCACAATTACCAACGCCACTTAGAAGTACACCAATAAATGCGGCATTGCGGGTTTCTTGAAGCGTAGGCATCCTTTGGCCTCTAAGCAATGTCAGTGCAAACAGCAGCGAGCCACCAATCAAAAATCGTGTACACGAAATAAGCATGGGTGGTAAAGTGTGAAGTGCAAATTTTACCCCTAAATATGTAGAACCCCAAACGACATAAACAATTCCGAGAGCTAAAAATACTTTTGTTTTTTCTGACATTTGAGGCTTATAGATTGGTTACTGGAAAATTTGGCAACTTGGTTATTCGGTACTTCAATACTAAAGTTTTACTATGAGACAGTACTTAAAGAAAACAAAGTTACACAACCAGTTTTTTTATAACAATCTTGCAGGAATTATATATTGTGCCTTTATACCTGTTTCGTTATAAGTGAAGCCTTGAACCGAAGATGCAGCAGAATTTGATCGCATAAAATAAGCCATAGCCCAAAGCCTTTTACTAAAACGATAACCCGCCTTTACATCAAAACGATAAATTTTCTGAAACTTTTCCGAACTTATTTTCTGTAGCCCACCCGCAACCGTTATTTGATAAAGCATTTTTGCTTTGGGTTCGTTGATATTCTCAGATGCAGCAAATAATTCATAACCCTTAAAAATATCTGGACTAAAATAAACTTCGGGCACTTGCTTTTTAAAGCTAAACACGCTCACATTAACCCCTGCTTTAAAAACCGGCGATTGTAAAAAATCATAATAAAGCGAAGCAAATAATAAATTTCTCTGATTACCATCCGAAATACGAGTACTGATCATCTGGGAATACAAACCAACTTTAAAAGGCAGACTTAAATTATAATTTGCTTGAATATTATTCATTTTAATATTTCGGTCAATGAGGCTCGCTGTAAAGTTTTGCAATTCGCTGTAATACTTTAGTTCTAAAATCTGATACTTCCCAATATTAAGTTCTGAACCTGCTTCGCCTATAATTCGGTTATACTTTGCGGTAGAAACCACCGAAGCCTCGGCAAATAACTTGATAGCCCCAGTTATTCGATAGCTTGCACCTGTACTAATTTGTTTAATACTCGAGAGCGTACTATTAACTTCTTTTAGGTTTTGAGCCGATCGTTGGTAGTAAGTGGTCGTTACTCTTAAAAGTGCAAGAGGATCTAAGCTAATTTTTGCACGATAATTTTGTGAAATATTACCACCATTATCTTTACTAAAATAAACATGAGTATTGATTGTTGGGTCATGTGCAATGTGGAGTTTTTCCAAAAATTGGAGAGCATCTCTTTGGTTTGGAAAGTATTCCAGTGTTTTCCGAACATACTTAAACGATTCATTGTCAAGCCCTTGTGCATGGTTGGCATCGGCGTAGCCCAAGTTTCCATCAAATGAATTTGGAATATCATTCAACAAACTTTGGTAATATTTCGCCGCTTTTGCAAAGCCTTTACTCCAAATATTAATTCGTCCATAACCCGAAATCACATCTGCATTATTTGGATAAGCGGCTCTGAGCTTGTCGAGTTGCACGAATGCCGTTTTGTACTCTTTTTTCCAAGCAAAGGCATTGACTAAACCTAAGTTTGCTTTCAATATATTGGCAGAATCAGCAGTTTCGACAGCCTTTTGGGCCCATAAAAAAGCTTCATCATTGTTTTTCAACTTATTTTCAACCATCGACAAGCCCAAATATCCATCCGTTTTTTTTGTTGGTAAATCTCCCAAAATCGCATAAATACCCTTTGCTTCGATATACCTTTCGGCAGTCATTAAAACTTGTGCTTTATTGATCAAAGCATCAATATCTTTACTGTTTTCTATCAAAATTAGATCATATAAAGCAATTGCATCGTCAAATTTACCATCATTAGCCAAAACTCCTGCCCTTCCCAACCTCATGTATTTTCTACTGATCATAGCATTGGCATTATTGGGGCTTACTTTTAAAGCTTTTTCAACATAGCTAAGTGCTTCTACGTATTTTTTTGATTCTGAAAAGGCATTCGCATAGCCCAAAAGTGCAGCAAAATTGCTTGAATCACGCTTTACCAAATCATCATACAAAACCAATGCAGTAGCAAAATCTTTACTCCACATATGAGCCTCCGCCATATTTATATCAATCTCATAATTATTCGGGAATCTCGACTGTAGTTTTTTCAGAACCCCCTTGGCCACATCAGTTTTTCCCGAAAGCCCAACTCCTCTGGCATAACAAATAAGGGCCGTTTGATTGAGAGAATCTGTTTTTAAATAATCTTGAAAAAAAATGGCGGCATCGGCAAACTGTCCGTTTTCTAACATCTTGAATCCCTTATCCATCGGAGACTGTGAATATACTAAAAACGGTAAAATAAATAGAGCTAAAAATAATCTAGGAGTCTTCATGAGGTATTTGGTTATGCCTGATTTTATAAAACCATGATACAAAAGTTGTACTTATTAGGAAGGCACTGATTGATACCACAATAATCTGACCAAAAGGTTTTTCGTTTGGTACACCAATTAAATATCGAACTAAGATTATCAGAAGAGTGCAAGATATAATCTTAATCCAATATCGAATTTTATCTTTTTTTGAAACCACATCTGCTTCATTTTTTACAGGGGTTAGGTACACAGCTAATAAAAATCCAATGATGCCAATGATTGAACTAAGCATCTGTAAAAGATGATAGAGTTTTATCTTTATTGAAAAAAGATTGATATCAGAAGTAAGAACATTAAGATATATGGGCGAAATATAATCGGGTTCGTGCGTAAAATTATCCCAAGCAAAATGAGTAAAAATGCCAATAAGTATCGAAATGATCACTTTTAGAGGATACTTTTTGAAGAATTCTAGCCAATTTTCGTCTTTCCTATCAACAAAACGTTGAAAAAGGGCGAGAGGAAGATGTAAAATCAATATTTTTTTTATACATTGATGAAAAATTATTACCAACATAAGGGCCAGTGGCAAATCAAAAAAGAATACTCCTTGGAATGTATGACTCCAGACTGCGTAGAGTGTAATTCTTACGAAAAACTCAAAATCTGGAACCATACTGCCAATAAATAAACCCGAAAAAGAGAGATATTTACTACAAAGGTTTCTGAAAGGGTAAATAGCAAGCGTATGAGAAAGTGTAAATGGCATTAATATTATTTTTATTAAGAATTTGACAGGCCCTATGGTATAATTTTTGCTCCGGAAACTTTACAATTGGCTATTTTACAGAAAAGCTGTGGCAAAAAATCGTTTCCACAAATATCTTAAAGTTTTTGAAGTAAATTGTTCAAAATAATGACAAGTAAAAAAATAATATAAAATAATGCTAATACTTGCCGCCGACGACCAGCCAATGATTTTGAAATCAATTGAGTATAAGCTTCTTGAAGTTGGATTCGAGGTACTAAGTGCCAGTGATGGACAAGAAGCAATTGATTTATTTGATTCACACCAACCAGATTTGGCTATCCTTGACCTCAACATGCCCGTCAAATCAGGTTATGACGTAATTGACCACATACGTAATATTCGCTCTTCTAATATCCCCATTATTATTATGTCGGGCGAAGACGAAGAACAAACCATTGTTGAGGTTTTCAATATGGGTGTGAATGATTATATTGAAAAACCCGTAAGAGTAAACGAGGTAATTGTTAGAGTTAAGCGTCTACTAAATATAAAAATCAACGTTAACGAACTACAACATAAAGGAGTAGTAAAGTCAGGTTTATTAATCAAAAATGGTATTGGGGTTGTTATCCCGTGCTACAACGAAGAGAAAAGACTAAAAACCAAAGAGTTTGCTAATTTTGTTCATAATAATCATGGCTACCACATTTGTTTCGTTAATGATGGAAGCAAAGACAAAACCCTCGATGTCTTAAAAGAATTTCAACAAGGTAAAGAAGGCTATATATCTATTTTTGATTGTGAAAAAAATGGCGGAAAAGCAGAGGCGGTACGTCAGGGAGTGCTACATTTAGTAAAAGATAAATCTCTCGATTATATTGGCTTCTTGGATGCCGACCTTTCAACCGACTTTGCCGATTTTGATGATTTAGCCAAAACCCTATCTTCATCCAGTTATAAACTTGTGGCTGGTTCGAGAATCAATCGAATGGGAGCCAACATTATCAAGCAATCTTCGAGAGGGGTCATTAGTATGATTATCAATAAGATAATTCGGACTATTCTGGGCATGGAAATTCAGGATACGCAGTGCGGGGCAAAAATAATGAGGCGTGAAGTTGCAGAAAATATGTTTAATACCCCCTTTCTGACTCGCTGGTTGTTCGATGTTGAGATATTTTTGAGAATGAAAAAATACTACGGTGCCGAAACTGTAGAAAAACTCATTTGCGAGCAACCACTAAAAAGATGGGTACATGAAGATGGCTCAAAGCTTTCATTCAAAGACTCTATTAAAATCTTAGGCCAGCTAACAGAGATTGCCAGAAAATACTAAAACACCGAAACCTATGGAAGTTATTAAACTTGAAGGAGATTTTACGACCGAAAGAGCATTGGCCCATAAAGAAAGTTTGAATAAGCTGGCCAGAGAATATTCGGATATAACAATAGACGCCCGAAATGTGAATAACACCGATATCGTAGGTGTAAATGCTATTGCCACAACTCAGAAAATATTAGCTGACAAAGGGGGGAGTTTGATAGTTAAGCTCAATAAAGATGGAGAATTATACCGTTTGTTACACCTTACTAAATTTTCTACCATAATTCGAATGCAATTACAATGAACGACGAAAAAAAACTTGTAGCAGGCGGAAGTTTTTTATTCATAAGCACTCTTGTTGTAAATGCTGGCAATTATGCCACAAATTTATTACTTGGTAGATGGTTAGGTCCAAGCGATTTCTCAGAGGCAAGTTTACTAGTAACCTTCATGTTGATGGTTTCTTTTTTTGCATTAGCTTTTCAGCTTACAGCAGCAAAATACATCGTAACTTTTGAAGATGGCAAAAATCAATATTTGCAAGGTGTTTTTATTGGTTGGTTGAGCCAAAAGGCCTTCATTGTGGGCTCTATTCTAATGGCGTTGGTTTTGATGCTGTCAGTTTTTTGGCAAGATTTCTTTCAGACAAGTTCTTATCTACCATTTATTATTTTTGGTCTTGGGCTGCCATTATATATATTGATGAGCGTAAATCGCGGGGTTTTACAAGGCTTACTCAATTACAAAAAATTAGCTTTCAGTTATCAGTATGAAATGTGGGTGAGGCTTTTTGTAAGCATTGCCTTAGTTTATGCAGGATACCGTGTTAATGGTGTGGCCATTGGCCTAACGATGTCTTTGTTGATTACTTGGTGGTTTTCAAGAGTTAATCTTCCCCGTTCTACCAATAATAATGATATTGACTACAAACAAATTACTCAATTTCTCATAACGATATTGGCTTATGAGTGTAGTCAGATTTTAATCAATAATAGTGATATTATATTAGTCAAACACTTTTATCAACCCTTTGAAGCTGGGCTTTATGCTGCTTTAGCCCTAATCGGAAGAATTGTTTATTTCGGAACCTGGACGGTTGTTACGATGCTATTTCCGATAGTTATCAAACTCGAAAAAGAAGGAAAAAGCCATACTAAATACTTTTTTGGCGGTCTTGGTTTAGTGGCTATCATGGCAACTTTCATCGTAGGATTCTGCTATTTTTTTCCAGACTTTTTGATTTCTGTTCTATTCGGCAAAGACTATTTAAGCATTGCCCCATTATTATGGAAGTATGCCGTTGCTACTGCTCTTTTTGCATGTTCGAATGTTTTTGTTTACTACCATCTTAGTCTTGACAATCATCAACCAGTTTGGATTACCATTCTTGCAGGAATTGCTCAAATCGTATTGATTTCAATGTATCATCAAGATTTCGAACAAGTAATTTTCGTGCAAATCTTATTGATGGCAGTATTATTTTTCACGATGGTGTGTTTTCATTTTTTCAAGAAACGTTGAAAGTGTAGATAATACCAATCAATGAGGTCTTCCATGGGCAAAGATGCTGCTGCAAAGTAATTCTGGCGTCCGAGACGAATTCGGTATTCATCATCTTCTAATACTTTTTGAATGGCATCCGCCAAACTTTCTATATTATCTGGTTCAAAAAATTCGCCGCTGTATCCTTCTTCTTTTACTAACATGGCCAGATCGCCGAGGTTTGGCATAATGGCGGGCTTTCCATAGCTACCAGCCTGGTGCAGCACACCCGAGCTACCAGTTGTGGATGTATATGGAAAAACTACTAATGCACTTTCATTAAAAATTCGAGGAACATCCTCTTCGGCAACATAGCCCGTAAATCTAAGATTTTTAACATCTTTGTATCGTTGTTCAACACTTTTTAAATACCCTGGTGTATTGGGGCTATCGGTTCCGGCTACTACTATTTCTATCGAAAGATCGGTACGACTTCTAATCAATTCAACGGCCTCAATCATTGACTCTACTTTTTTGTAGGTTCCAAATTTACCGAAGGCCATCACCTGAAATGGCTTAACAAGCTGCGTAAAGTCTGGCATTGGAGGTAATTCGAAACTGCCGTGCGGTATCAGAGCCACATTTTTAGCTTTATACTTTTCTTCCAAAATTTCAACATACTTTGGTATTGTAACTGCCAATAGATCTGCCGACAAAATAAAGCGTGTAAGCAACGAACCAATAAAGTTATATATTTTGCTTAGAATTTTATTTTGAGTAATACCAGCGGCATTTAAATCTACTTGCTCTAAAATATTATGCAGCAAAACAACCGATGGATAACCCGAGAGCTTGGTTAATAAAGGTGTGAGCAGGCCCAAAGCTGCTGGTATTTTTTTATCGCCAAACGAAAGAAACTGAATATTATATAAAACCACATCTGGTTTTGCTCTACGAACAGCCCCTAAGATTTTAAGCGGATTGGTCCACCTATTAAAGTCCCAAACCTGCTCTTCAATTATAGGCACAGGTGCATTCGGGAAATTATATTTTTGTCCAGCGGGTAATTCATCTGAAATCAATATTATTTCTTCATAATCATCGGGCTTAGTTCTAAAATGGTTTATCATGTAATAACCATACTCATTGAGTGTACGCTTACCCGGAGGGTAACTCGAAATTACAGCTACTTTAAGTCGTTTATGCGTCATTTTAGAATAGAGTTTAAAAAGCTCAAAATATAATTTCTTTTTATAAATGCGGCCAAAAGTAAAAATAAAATAATACTGTAAAGTATTAAATATTGTGGAAAAAGCTCAAGGATCGATTTGTTAATTTTTTCTTCTGGATGAAGAATAAAATTTCCAATCTTTTTTAAAGAACCGTCTGATCTGACAATTCCAAAGTATTTTTGATTATTACGTTGCCAAGGTCTCCAACCAGCAATATCCGATGGCACCGATGTAAAATCGTATAATGTCCAATAAATAGAAGGTATGTTGCCTTTTTGCTTCAAAACATTTTGAATATCTCTAAAATACTCTACTTGTTGAGTTTCGGTCTTGTTATAAGGAAACACCTTACTCCGATATGATGACAAGCCAAACTCTCCTAAAACGAGTGGTTTGTTGTTAATTTTCTTTCTCAAGCTATCAATTGCTTCACCAAGTTTATGAGGCTCTTTATAATAGTGAAATGACACAAAGTCAAATTCATCGGCCAAATAATCGGCATTTTCTGGGTATGCCCATCCAACCGTTAGTGGGTGGACTGAATCATACTTTTTTGCTTTTTTTATAATAAACCTCAGCCACTCCTTTACTTCTTCCCGATTTTGGTAAAAAAAATCTAGGTCAGCTTCGTTCTTCAAATCCCAGGCCAAAAGTGCAGGATGGTTTTTGAATGTAGTAAGCAGCGTTTCAAGCTGACGATCGGTAGCTGGAAAATTGAGTAACGAGTAATTTGAATTAAAATCGAATAGCGTTACAATTACAGAAAGGTTATTAACTGTGGCTGTATTCAATAGATTCTGAAGCCTTAGAATCATCTCGGGCACAACGTTACCTTTGCCGAATTGTTCATAATTTACAAAAATTCTTACATTATTAAATCCTAATTGTTTAATAAGTTGAAAATCTTTTTGAGTGGTAGCAGAATCATATTTAATCCAAAAATCCTTCCAGGGTGTCTCGCGTGGATAATAATTAATACCTTTAATTCCTTTAAGTTTTTCGATATAAAAAGCTTTTCGATTTGCGGAATCAACAGTCAGAGTATCAGCAATAATGTTGGGTGGCATCCGAACCATATGTTTAATTCGCCAATAGCCATCATCCAACTGCATAATTATGCTAAAATCTGCATAATCAATCTTTGAGGCTAAAAGTTGCCCTTCTTTAGTTTTCACTCGCTCTCGACTTTCAACAAAACGGTCGGTAAAAGAAACTAACTGCCCATCGGCTGAGTAAAAATGAAGTTTTAGATTATGATTAATTTCTGCCCTTTCAATGCTTGACTCCATATTAGCCACTTCATTGATTTGGGCGTATATTTTAGGGCGTGCATCAAGGGTATAATATTCTTTTATACCTTCAGATCTAGCCGTAAGCAAGCTCAAATTTCGCTGATATAGTGCCCTCACGTAGTCTTTTACAATAACATTTCTATTGAAGCTTTCCATTGGGCGGCCAGTGTCGGGGTCATCATCCAACCAAACAACTTTTGGTGTATATTCTGATGGAAGTTCTGGCGGGATATTTAATAAATCTGCTCTACTCCCACCCTTACTCAGAAATACTAATACCTTTCCTACACCACCAGTGATGATAGCTAATAAAAGGATTACACCCAAGGAAAAAATCACTCTGAAAAATTTACGGTCTTTTATCATTAATATTTGTCTCCTTAGCTTCTAACTGAGTATTTATATATTTTTCAATACCTGCAAACTTGATAATTATTTTTTCGATTGGCTTTTGTTCTTGTTTGAGATTCAATTTTGCATAGCCATCCGTCACTAAAACTACTAATTGTTTCTGTCCTGGGCTCAGTATTACTTTTACTTCGGCACCATCAGCTATATATTGCCCCATCGAACCAATCATTGGTCCTACTTTTAGTTCTTCGGTTTGTTTGTTATAAGATACCTGAAAATCTCTAACAGCTTCCCGAAACTTGATGTCCAATCGATTACTTTCTACATCTCCGTAGATGTGTGCAGATATCTGCATTGTACCTGCAATAATGGGATTTTGAATCATTAATCTGGCTATCCCACCAATAGTATACGAAGTAAGTTGCCTTTCAGAACCATCAGTATCTTTGATATTGATAGCAACCAAGGTTCCATCGCTCACAGCATTTCCAAATTTATCTTTAATGATACTTGTTTTTAGCTTAAAATACTGACGAGCATCGGCAAAAAGATATAAC
This sequence comes from Emticicia sp., assembly GCF_049241225.1. Taxonomy (NCBI): domain Bacteria; kingdom Pseudomonadati; phylum Bacteroidota; class Cytophagia; order Cytophagales; family Leadbetterellaceae; genus Emticicia; species Emticicia sp. The sequence continues at coordinate 12,666 of NZ_JBMLRC010000393.1, read as the reverse complement.
TCGTCGCTTTCGATATTAAACGACGTCGGGTAGCCCGGAATCTCCAATAATTCTTTTTCTTTTCCTAAAGCTTTAGCTGCTTTTACACTCACAATTGTTTTACCAACTTTTTGTTGGCTATATATTTTTTTGTAGGATACTAAATTTTTAGTCGGAATGTTATACGTTTCGATGGCTCCGCTTGGGCGATAAAAATCAAATTGAACTGGCGTATTTTTCTTTACTGGATTGATAAACTTATCGGTAGGAATTGCCGTAATCATCGACCAATGCTCACCCGCGTCGGCAGTAATAGATTTAGAACCTAAAAATGTTTCGAGTGGCTCAGAGGGTTGAAGTGGCCTTATAAAGATTTGTTTTTCAGCTATCAAATTTTTATTGGTAAACAAGTTTAACTCAAGCAAACCTGATTGCATCATTACAGAATCTGGAAAAACAAATTCATTTTTGGAAGGAGTAAGCCACCATGTTCCCCAAGAAGAATTTAACAATAGTTGACATTCGGGGGCGTTTTCTGGTAACTTAATTGAAAGCTTAGAACCTGCATACAAATAGCTTGGTAAACTAAACTGATATAAAAATGGTCTATTTGACTGTGTGGAATGAATATTTTTGCTCTGAAAAAATAAAAAATAAGCAGCCATACCTGCAACCAAAAATAGTGCAAGTAAGCCCCAAAGATATTTTTTATATTTTTGATACATCAATAGATTGTTGGGTTTCCAACGAAAGCATCTACCCTAATACTGATGCTCCCTGAATTTTTAAGTTTAATTCGATTTTTGAGTGTTTTGGTTTGTGTAGGTGCATGAAATGAATTATTTGATAATCCGTTCACAAAGAAATTTTCATCTGTGCCAATATACACCTCCTTATAATTTTTTGGAATAGTGGGTTCAATAACAAACCCTCTACGGCGTTGTTGCCTTACTCCATACCGCAAAAAATGTGTATCAACCCACTTAATTTGATCATTTTTATCATAATAAGCTATCAAAAGTTTGGGTACGCTTATTTCTTCTGTGCCATAATTTATTACCTCACCCATCAATTTATCACCCTCTTCTCTTACACTTTGTATGCCAGCTGAGCGATAAATATCATTTTTATCAACAACCCCTCTTACCATTAAATTAAAGAGTTTTGGTGGAATCTTGAAGTTGAAATTAGTAAATTCTTTTGGGTTGAATTTGGCGGGATCTAAATCATCCTTTTTAACCCATGCTGTTTCCTCAAATTCAATTCTGAAAGGGATTGTTTCTTTCGGCATTATTCGGTGTATCGTTATGTACTTAGCATTATAGCTTACCAAACGGCGGTTGTATTCGTCAAATAAATTAGCTTGGATTGTAATATGAGCTGGTTGATTATCAATATTTTGGAGCTCTCCAATCACTACATAAGTGCTATCGAGTTTTATCATACGTGCATTGAGTATCTTTAGTTCCGGACGGTCAAGTATATCTTCATGAGCCGTTGGTTCGACCCCTGCTTTTCTCTTGCCATGGCCATGCATACTCAAAAAAGCCTCATCAATAAAAGTATCTGCGGGTGTGGTTGGATCGAACTTTGGCTGTTCAATATACCATTCACCGTTATATCTTACTGCTTTGTGAATATTCTCCGTAAAATATTGTTCAACAGGCGTAATCCATTCAGCAATTGCTTTCAGCTCGTAGGTGTTATCATCTATCTTTTTCTCTTCAATCTTTAAATTATCTAGCTTAGCATAAGATGCCAATATGCCGTCTTCGACTGAAAGTTTAATAAAATAATCATCAAAAGAAGTACGAGTTTTGGGGTTAAAATACTCATAAGCGGTTTTAAAATCCTTAAAATCAATGGCATCGTAGTAGGAAGTTACAACTTTTGAAGGGGAATCATTAGGCGAACTTAACATCATCTGTAAGTACACTGTAATAATGATGGTCGAAAGCGTAAAAATCCACATTCCCATAAAAATAAATAATCGTTTTTTTATCGGAGGTAATGTCAGAACAGCCTTTTCATAACCATCCTCATACGCCTTTATTTTCTTAAAACGAGCATACCAAACAAAAAGTAAATTAATACTAAAAGCTAATAACAATGCCAATACTGGCATTACTCCCCAGTAGATTTTCACAAATTTCGGCAATTTTTTTTCGGGCAATACCGATGGCAAAGGAGGTATATCTTGTTTTTGCCACACCATTATTCCATTTTCCAATCGTTGTACACGTTCCCATCCCGAAAAATATAAAATAGGATCATAGAATTTATCGTTTGAAAAGATGAATTTCAAATAATATTTTTCTGGTATAGTCAGAAACTGTTGTAGTGAACCAAGTCCTTGAATTCCTTTGAATTTTGAATTTTCGAGACGCTCAAGTGGACGAGTGGTCATTTCTGGGAGCCTCCTGGCCGAATGATAATTACCATCAACCGATTGAGCTGTTGTTTGAGCAGACAGCCAAGCCATTTGGTCGCCAAACCCTAGAGTCATGAATCGCCATTTATCATGCTGGTCTCTCTCTAAAAACTGAATAATTGGTGTTGTATCAATTGTAGCAGGCTGCAAAGGCCTGAAAGAGCCTAAGTTAATTATGAAAATAACTAGTGTAATACATCCTAAAACAATAAAACCCCAAATTAATCGATAAGGCCAAACACCTATTTTTGAACGCAAAAAAAGTCTGAAATCCCCTTCTATTAGTCGATAGAAAAATTCTCCAATAAACGGGATCGCTATCATGGTTGCCCAAAACGTAAACCTATCAAGTGTGAGAATATTAAAAGCATTTTCGCCAAGCATTAACTTTGGAATAGGAGTTGTTCCTCCTGTGCCAAATAGCAGTAAGAGTGAGAAAGAAAAACCTATAAAAATATTACGCTTTGTCCAAACTCTTGAAAATACATAAGGAAGTAAAAGTAGATCTATACCAAGCGGAATTAAAAAAAACATTAGTCCAGATGATGGAACTTCAATGAACGAATCACGCGAACCATGTGGAATTGACACTTGCGTGATTGGGTCAGTTTTTGACCAATAGAAGTAAGGAAATACAAACAGCATCACAAAAGGTACTGCCATACCAAATAAAATAATTTGTTTTCGCTTCAGCCATGTTTCTTTTATGAAATCTAAAATTGTAATTTTGATTGGTAAGGTGTCGTTCGAAAAAACTTTTGGTACCGTTAAGGTTCGCCCACTATCATTCTGGTTTTCGGCCTTATTCTTTTCGATTTTACTATCAAGTACAGCCAAGCCAATAACTGGAGCTACAAAAAAAACCATCCCAAAAATAGTTGTAACATGATGTGAGGTAACGCCCATAGCCATAATAGATAAGGCCGTTGCTAGGCGGTAATACTTTCCGTAGCGAATCCATCTATATATCTCAGGCAGAGCATTAAGAAGGCACGAAATGCCCATCAATGTTGGCACTTGTCCAAACAAATGAAGGGCTTCAATAATTGATGATGCAAAACAAGTAAAAATAGCGGCATATCCGGCGGCCCTTGGGGTTGTCCAAAGCTTTGAGAAACGATATGCTCCAATGATTAGCAACTGTACTGCACATATGGCCAATATTACAAACCCATACCGCAAACCAAATACAAAAGATAACAGAGCTGTAAGCTGATGCACCAAAGGTGGATAACTCGTTACGTTGAAGCCGGTGTACCAACGATTATCCCATGGTTCAAACCACGAGCGTGCATAATGGTCGGCAAAGAATATATGTACGAAAGCATCGTAGGTCTCATCGAATGTAAAAAAAAAGATTGTACCGTGGAAAACCAATCCCACAAACAAAGCAATTAATAAGAGCTTTTCTGATTTTTGAAGCATTCAATTATGAAATATTTTCACATATATTTATGAGTGAAATATAAAATATTATTCTCAATATTTTAAAATAGCACAATTACTATGCCTAAAACTATTGAATTTGAAGGTAAATCTTTTAGAAATGTATTGATAAACGACACATCTGCATAAACCATCTCTAAAGATAGAGATAATTTATAAGATATTAGCCATCAAATAATTACAGAGAACTTTTATCATAAAAATAAGCCTTTTTATGATAACTAGGCAGTACAAGTCGGACAGGTCCCTTGTACGAGCATATTTACTTCAGTACGTTTGTAGCCTTCTGGTAAATTAATGGTAGGAATATGCACACTTTCAATACAAGTTGTGTTTCCACAAACTAAGCACTTAAAATGAACATGGTCGTGGTGGTGATTTTCGTGGCTACATTCCGACACTCGGCACAAAGCATATTTTGTACCACCTTCATCGTCTAAGACTTTATGAACAATGCCTTTTTCAACAAAAGTTTTGAGTGTACGATAGATTGTCACACGATCAAAGCGTTGCCCAAACAGTGCTTCCAAATCTCCGTGCGAAAGTGCGTGATTATTATTTTGGAATGACTGTAATATATCTGCCCGACAACCAGTGTGTCGTAGGTCAAATTCTTTAAGCGTATCTTTAGAAGGATTCATATCTGTCCAGATTTATTCGACCAGCAAATTTACGTTATCAAACTGTAATTTTACCAAGTTTGCGTAAATTCCTTCTTCTTTTAAAATCAATTCATCGTGCTTGCCCGACTCCGCTATCTCGCCATCTTTCAAAACATAAATCGTGTCAACGTTTCTAATCGTAGCTAATCTATGAGCAATGATGATAGTCGTGCGGTCTTTCATTAGTTCGTCAAGAGCATCTTGCACTAATTTTTCTGATTCAGAATCTAAGGCACTTGTGGCTTCATCAAGAATCAAAATCGAAGGGTCTTTCAGAATCGCACGTGCAATTGCAACACGTTGGCGTTGTCCACCCGAAAGTTTTACTCCTCTCTCACCCACAACTGTCTCAAATTTATCAGGGAAAGACTCTATAAACTCCAAAGCATTTGCTTTTCGGGCAGCATTCATTACTTCTTCGCGGGTAGCATTTGGTTTTCCATAGGCAATGTTTTCGTAAATGGTTCCACCAAATAGCATTACTTCTTGCGGCACTACCGCTATATTACTGCGGAGCTCGGTTACATCTTGCGTAGCAATGTTTTGCCCATCGACAGTAATTTTGCCTTTCGTAAGCGGGTAAAGTTTCATCAAAAGTTGCACAATTGTTGATTTTCCCGCACCACTATGGCCTACAATAGCTATTTTTTCACCAGATTGGATTGAAAGCGACAATTCTTTCAAAATTGTTACATCGGAGCGAGAAGGATACGCAAAACCTACTTTATCGAATACAATATTTCCATCGGCTTTTTTGAAAGCTGGCGTTTTACTAACATCAACTTCTGACTCTTCATCTAAAATTTCTAAAATTCGCTCAGAAGCCCCAACCGTGCGTTGAATTTGAGCGTACATATCGCCCAAGCCTCCCACCGAACCACCAATAAAACCAGTATAAAGAATAAATGTGAATAAATCTTGAAAAGCCAATTCTCCCGAAAGTACCAAGTTTCCTCCGTACCAAACCACGCCCACAACACCACCAAACAAAACAGAAATAATAAATGAAATGAAACCACCTCTGAATGTTGCCGCTTTGAGTGCATAATCAACCACTCGTTGGATAGAAGTACCGTAGCGATCTACTTCCAAACGTTCGTTGGTGAATGCTTTCACTACATTAACCGACTGCAAGGTTTCTTCTACTATAATATTTGTTTGAGCCAACTCATCTTGTACTTTCTTAGAATTTTTTCTAATAAACTTTCCAAAAACAATCGCCGCGATAACTAAAAACGGAAACGTTGAAAGCATGAATAGTGTGAGTTTACCCGAAAGCATGGTTATCAATACCACTCCTCCTACCAAAGTAAATATTTGTCGGAAAAGCTCAGCAAGTGTAATTGAAAGCACATCTTGAAGCTGAGTAACATCTGATGTAATACGACTCATGAGTTCGCCAACTCGATTTTTCTCGAAAAATGAAATGGGAAGTGTAATAATTTTCGAGTAAAGTTCTTTACGTAAATCTCGCATCGAACGCTCCGAAACCCTCGTAAACGTATAGACCCTCAAAAATGAGAATGCTGCTTGAAGTATAAGTAATGCAACAAAAAGGAAAGTTACTTCATTGAGTGTGAGATTATTAGATGACGAAAAAATATTCTGAAACTTTTGAATGCCTATATTTCCGCTCATCGTGTTTGGTGTTTGAAGAGCAGCTGATGGATTTTTAGGAGAAACAATCGCTCCCACCATTTGGCCCATCAACAAAGGCACACTCATAGATGTGATTTGCGACAAGACCAAGAAAATAAAACCAATAGCAAATGTGCCTTTGTAGGGCAATGTAAATCTAAAAATCTTTAATGCTTTCTTGAAACCTTCTTTTGTTACCTTTTTTTTATCTGCTTCCGATACCCCCGCACCAAAACTACTACTTCTTTTTGCCATGATTATATTACCTTACAATGGTCGTTAAAATTTATCCATACGTTAAAAAAACACCCAAGTCGAGTAGAATTTAATCTTCCAACTGCCCTTTATACTTTGATTTCTCGAAAATATCGCGAGCATTAGAGTTTTTCATCAAATCAATTAACGAAATTGAAGGGTTTTCGGTTCGATAACGGCTCACAATTCGCCAGCCAAGCCATTGCCCAATGCGTCCTGGACAATCATTTCCTATTTCTTGTACTTTTGGTCGATCGCCAAGGTACTTATCTTTTATACGATCGTTAGTTTCATACAATAATTTATTATCAAGAAAATACCCCCAAACCAAATCCTGCGAATTCCATGTTTTGGTCATGTTGGAGTCGGCATATGCAATCACAAGCGAATCGGCTACATCGGGCAGCATCGCACGTGTAAATTCATAACTTTTACCATAATAAACCATATCACCCAATAGCGTACGGTCATTTGCATCAATTGCATTATACTTTTTCGATAGGATTGTTAGTATTGAAGGCACGATATACGGCTTATCGAATCGCTTTAAAAGGTAGATCGGATATTGCGGACGATACCTTGCCTTGGGTCCGAGGAAAGTCTCGAGCGGAATTACAATCATATCATCCGAAACCACCAACTCCAAATCTAGTGCGGTAAAAGTCGTAATAATTTGCGGCTCTTTAAAATCAGGATAATAAAACTTTATATGCTTGAAAGCCGTGATCAACTCTTGTTTTAAATCGTTAAGATTTCCGAAAGACTCTTTAGTATCTTCGTAAAACGCCTGTGTATCTGGGTTATTATGAATCAGGAAAAGTCTATTGATGAGAGCGGTATCGTCGGGAGAAGTCTGATAGAACTGATTGACGAATTTGGTATTCTTTGATAAAAAATCTTTGATTTGTTCTTTGGTCTTTAATTGCATCATTGTTTGGTCAAACCTCTGAATATCAACCTTTACCGAAATATTTGCAGTATCAACGGTTTCGGAATTTTGGCATGCGACCAATAAAAGCAAGCCAATTGTTAGGCTAATAGCAATTGAACAAACAAAGCGTAATTTCATAATTGATTAAATAATTTTTTAAAAAACGCACAAAAATAGATAAATATTTGCCCCGAATCATCTATTTTTGTAAGATTGTAATTCAAAACATAAATTTGCAGGAGGCTTGATTCAGAAAATCAGGTAAATTATAAAACCCTTAATTACCCACTTAAAATGTTTCATGTAAACTTTTCGGCTAAGTCTTTTGTCAATAAGATGCTTGTGCTCAGTGTTTGTTTTTGTTCGTTTCAAGTTTTTTCACAAAAAAATGCACAAAGAGGAGGAAATCGTGTTGATGCACTCATCCAGAGAAATCGTAAACTCACTAATGATATCAATGCACTTAATCAACTACTAGCTAGGCAAACCAATCAAATTCTTTCCCAAGAAGGTATTACCAACTATTATAAATCAGTTCTTAAAACTTCGAGAGATTCAACTGCCAATATTTCAGGAGCATTTGCCGAATATAAACAAAAAACAGATGCAGAACTTGCTTCTCTAAAAACTGCTTTTGCTGACTCTATGGAGCTTTTCAGGGAGTTTAGAAAACAAGCACTCAAAGACCGAAACAGAGTAGTGAAAGACACCAACGTTGTGAGGGTTTACACAATGCCATACGACCAAGTGCGTGTACGTGTACTCCGCAAAATCTTAGACGAAGGTATTGGCTTAGTAATTGAGCGTAATACTGATGAAGGTTTCTTAGTATCAAAAGTATTCAAAGACCGCAAAACTAAAGGGCTATTCAAGAAAACCATCGAAACTCGTGTTGATTGCGACATCAAAATGGTTCAGCATCCTTACGAAGATAATAAAACATTGTTTTATACCTCAACGCGGGTTCAAGAAAAATCAAGAAAAGATAGCCAGTTTATAGAATTGACTGATAGTAAAGTAATTAAAGATTATCAGAAAAAACTTTTGAAATTCTTTGATGATTTTTTGGTAGGAAATTAAGCAAATTGCAATTCGAGAATAAGCTGATAGCCACATAGATATTATCAAGCCCATGCCTCAAACGTGGGCTTTTTTTGGGTCTGCACCGAAGGTCTGACCCAAACTTAAAAAGCAAAAAGCCATATTTGGCATAAAACTTGTTAAAATAAGCTAATATATCAATTGGATTTCCTTGATAATCTATATGAATCTGCTTATTTTTGCACCTCAATTTTTTTGAAAAAATTTAAAAAACAATAATCAGGCATTTAAACAGTCCTAAAAGTCCAGTAATAAATTAAAAAACAAATGGCTTTAATTAACAAAATTCGTGAACGTTCAGGTGTTGCAGTCGTAGTTATCGCAATTGCACTCATTTTATTCATTGTCGGAGGAGATTTATTCGGAGGAAATGGTAAAAGTGGCTTGTTTAGTAGTAATGATAATAAAATTGGTGAAATTGCAGGCACCAGTATTGATTACCAAGCATTTCAGGCAAAATTAGATGTGGCTCGTGCAAATTATGAGCAACAAGCTGGAAGAGCTTTGCAAGAACAAGAAATTCAGCAATTACGCAGCCAAGTTTGGGAACAAATGATTTTTGACATTACTTACAAAGCCGAATTCGAGAAATTGGGTTTGAAAGTTACGCCAGATGAGCTTCGTGAAATGGTACAAGGTACTAAAAACCTTAGCCCAATCATTAAGCAACAATTTACTGACCCACAAACAGGACAATATGACCGTAATCGTCATATTGAGTTTATCAATGCTGCTGCTGCAAATCAACTTCCTGCACAACAAAAACTCGCTTGGGACCAAATCAAAGAGCAAGCGATTCAACAACGTTTGTTGGAGAAGTACAACGCTCTACTTTCTGCTTCTTCGTTCGTAACAACTGCCGAAGCTAAAAGAGAATACGATGCAACAGCTACTAAAGCAGATGCTCGTTATTTGTATGTTCCATATACAAGTATTATTGACACAACTATCAAAGTTACTGATAGCCAATTGTCAGATTATTTGAGCAAACACAAAGAAGAATTTAAAGGTTACGATAGCCGTTCATTCGACTACGTAGTGTATCAAGTAATGCCTACAAAAGAAGACAGTGCTGCTTTATACGAAGATATCAAGAGCTTTGCTAAAGGTTTAGCTGCTGCTAAAGACGCAAAGGCTTATGCTGCTCTTAACTCTGATAGCCGTGTGCCTTACGAGCGTAGTATCAACGAATTGACTCCAACTTTGAAAGCAGCTTTAGCAACTGCCATTCAAGGTGCAGTTATCGGGCCATTTAAAGAAGATAATACGTATTCGATTTATAAATACGAAGGAACTGCTGTGGATTCACTTTACACAGCTCGTGCAAGCCATATCCTAATTCGTGCTGATAAAACTGCTCCTGATTCGGTAAAAGCTGTAGCTCGTGCAAAAGCACAAGATATCTTAAACCAATTGAAACAAGGTGCTGACTTTGCTACTTTAGCTCGTGCAAACAGCCAAGATGGTTCGGCTCAACAAGGTGGAGATTTAGGAACATTCAAAAACAACGGTACAATGGTAAAACCATTTGAATCGGCTGTGTTTGCTATGGGTGGTGCAGGTTTAGTACCAAATGTTGTTGAGACAGACTTCGGTTTCCACGTAATCAAAGTAACAGAAGGAAAATCTAATACAAAGTATAAAATTGCTACTATCAGCCGTGAGTTGCAAGCAAGTGAAAGCACAAGAAATGCTATCTATCAAAAAGCTGAAACATTGCGTGCAAGCTGTAGCTCAAAAGAAGAGTTTGAAGCTGCTGTGAAAAAAGATGGTAAATTGGTTATCTTGAAAGCTGATAAGATTTTCCCAGAAGCATCAACATTCAATACTATCCAAAATGCACGTGAAGTTGTATTGTGGGCATTTAACGATGATACGAAAGTAGGTAAAGTTTCTGACCGTGTATTTGAAGTTGGCGATAACTTTATCATTGCTGCTGTAACTGCTAAAACAGAAAAAGATAGTCCTAAAGCTGACGACTTCAAAGATGCGATTACTGCTAAAGTTCGTAACGAAATCAAAGCTGAGCAAATCTTGAAAAAACTTGGAAATCCATCGGGTTCTTTAGAGCAAGTTGCTCAAAAATACGGTGCAGGTGCTTTAGTTGAAGCCGCTTCTGATATCAACTTAGCAACAGGTATGCTAACATCACCAGGTATTGACCCAGTAGCTGTCGGTAAAATCTTCAGCTTACAGGCTGGCAAGCGTTCTAAGCCATTTGTTGGCGAAAACGGTGTATTTGTGGTTGAAACAACTAAACTTACAAAAGCTCCTGAAATTGCTGATTACACGCAGTACAAAAACCAAGTTATGCAACGCACTGGTGGTTATGGCGTATCGTACATGGCAAACCAAGCAATTCGTGACAACGCAAATATCAAAGATAACAGAGCTAAATTCTTCTGATATATCTTAGAAAATAGTTTTTTAGAAAGGAGAAATATCGAAAGGTATTTCTCCTTTTTCATTTAAAGTCTTAATCATAAATTATTCCTCACAGTCATAAACTTTAGTATTTGAGTGTTGCATTTTTTTGCATTTTTGCATCATGCAAAAGCAACTTTTTCCATCCGATATTATTCAAAGCACCACAGAAGCTTATTTGCCCAAAGTGGCGGTTAGAAGTCAGTTGATTTACACACTTATTCTACTATCTATTTTTGGTATTTTAGTGAGTTTGCCTTTTATTTTCATTGACATTTCGGTGCAAAGCAACGGAATCATCAGGACAGTTTCGGAAAAAACTGAGATAAAATCGTTGATTTCGGGAACTGTGAAAGCAGTAAATGTGTCAGAAAATCAAAATATTGCACAAAACACTACACTTTTTGTGGTAGCTACCGATGATATTGATACGAAACTCAACGCAAATGGATTTCAAAAGCAGGAGAAAAACGATTTTATCAATGATTTAGAGGTGCTGACTCAAATCGGGAAAAATAATATTTTTGGAAATCATTCTACCCAAACCCCTATCTACACCCAACAACTCAATACTTTTCGTAGCCAACTGCAAGAAAATATCTTTCACCAAGAGAAAATCAAAAAAGAATTAGATGCTGACCGATATTTATACAAAGAGAAAGTAATTGCCCGCCGAGAACTCAACGCCAAAGAATACGAAATGAACCGCTTGGTGGCTGAATTTGAATCAATTTTTCAGCGGCAGTTGAGCCAATGGCAAGCCGAACTCAACAAACATCGTTTTGATTTGAAACAACTCCAAAGCGAAGCCAAACAACTTACTCAGCAAAAAACTTATTATGAAATAAAAGCCCCAATTAGTGGCAATATTCAGCAAATTGTGGGTAAGTATGAAGGTAGTTATGTGCAAACAGGCGAAACGCTGGGTATCATTTCGCCCGATTCGAGCCTCATTGCGGAGTGCTACGTTAGCCCAAACGACATCGGACTTTTAAGAAAAAATATGCCCGTAAGTTTTCAGATTGATGCTTTCAATTATAATGAATGGGGCTTAGTACAAGGAAAAATCATTGACATTGCCCGTGATTTTGTGGTGCTCAACGAAAAGCCGATTTTCAAAGTAAAATGCCAATTGGACAAGAAAACCCTCCAACTAAAAAACGGTTATGCTGCTCCTCTGAAAAAAGGCTTAACTTTCAGAGCCAGATTTGTAGTAACCAAACGTAGTCTTTACCAACTTTTGTATGATAAAACCGACGATTGGCTAAACCCAAAAATTGAGAGTAAATAATTATCTGCTTACCATATCCAATATTTTTTCTACTTTTTCTTCCAATTCTCTGATACGCTCATCGGCTGGTGTATGCAAATGGGTTGTGCCTTGATTGACCCCAACGCCATTAGTAGTTCCTATATTTATTTTACCATCCCAGCCCAAAAGTTGTTCTAAGTTTAGCTGGTAAAGTTCAGCAAGTTTTTGAAGGTATTTGAAACTGACGTTGCCGACATCACTATTTTCTATTTTGGCGTAGCCCGATTGTGTGATACCCAGTACGGAAGCAACGTAATCTTGTTTGTAATTGTGGAGTTCTCTAAGTGTTCGGAATTTAGTACTAATATTATTCATTGTTACAGCGGTTGTTTTATAAATAAAAGTGTTAGTATGGCAAATAAACGCAAAAACGGAAAAAGATGTTTGGAGACACGCAAAAATTCTTATTTTCTAATATCATTCTAATATCACTCATAAATTATTCCTCACAGTCATAATTTAGCACTGCCAAAATTTGGCAAATTAG
>NZ_JBMLRC010000392.1:0-12615 GCF_049241225.1 Emticicia sp. | reverse complement strand
TGGAAAATCGAAAAAGATTGGATTGTGTATCTGCCGGGGCTGGTTCCAGGACTAACGCTCTCGTGCATGGTAGTTGGCAACGAAGGCGACGAAATCATTACGACTGTGCCTGTTTACGGGCCTTTTATGAAAGCCCCCGAAGCAGCCAAGAAGAAACTCGTGAAAGTACAGATGAAGCTCGAAAATAATCGTTGGACGCTTGATTTTGATGCCATTCGTGCGGCAATTACGCCACGCACACGTATGTTTATGTTGTGTAATCCGTATAATCCTGCGGGAACAGTTTTCACGAAAGAAGAACTACAAACGCTATCGGATATTTGTGCCGAACATAATATTGTGATTTGTGCCGATGAAATCCACTGCGATTTGATTTTAGATGAAAGCAAAAAGCATATTTCGATAGCTACATTGAGCAAAGAAGCTGAAAATCAAACAATTACACTACTTTCACCGAGTAAAACCTTCAATATTGCGGGCTTAGGTTGCTCGTTTGCGGTGATTCCAAATGATGAAATCCGTACGAAATTTGCCAATCTAAAATACATTATAGAGCCAATGCCTTCGGCGTATGCCTATCAGGCGGCTTTAGCGGCTTATCGTGATTGTGATGAATGGCACGAGCAATTATTGGCTTATTTACGCAAAAATCACGACTTCGTTTTAAAAGAAATGAACGCTTTTGCGGGCTTTAGTATGCAGCCACTCGAAGCCACCTATTTGGCTTGGATTGATACCCGTGAAAGTGGCATTGATAATATTGCCGAAGTTCTCGAAAACGCTGGTGTAGGTATCTCAGAAGGCGGCTTTTTCTTTGATGGGAAAGGTTTTATACGCTTAAACTTCGGCACTCAAATGCGACGCCTCGAAGCCGCCATTTGGCGAATGAGAAAAGTATTATGTTAGTATCTTTGCATTAAAATAAATATTCCTAAGATATAATTTGTATTAAAACAGTTTGGGGATTAACTTCGTTTAATATTAAATGAAACGTTTTCTTATGAAAGTTTCTTTAATACATTTTCAAAAGTACTGACGAAATACACTACTCGGTAGTAAGAAACATAATGAATACACTGAGGACAACCGATAAATCATTAAAAACTACAAGCCTTTCGCTCTATGACCAATACGGAGCAATGGCCTATGGTGTGATATTGCAGATAATTCCGCAAGAAAAACTTGCACAAGAGGTACTCGTAGAATTGTTCAATTCCCCTTCTTTGCTTAATTGTCAGGAGGGTATTAGCGATGCCATTTGTATCATCAGAAATGCAAGAATAAAAGCACTTGAGTTTAAAAACCGACTAAGTGCCCTGGCTTCGAATAATGAGGCATTAGCGGAGGTTAATACTGACTCATTGCCTGATTTGATTTTTGATTTAGCCTTTAAACAAGGGCTATCGCTCGATATAATTGCTGTAAAATTGGGTTTATCAAAAGAAGCCACAATGAAAGCTATTAGCCACCATGTAAAATCTTTTCGTAAATCTTAAACTGCTGTAAAAGTGAATCCAAGAGAATACATCGAAAGTGGTATTTTGGAAACCTACCTACTGGGCTTAGCATCTGCTAATCAAGAAGATGAGGTAGAAAGATACACAAAAATCTTTCCTGAGGTTTCGTTAGCTTTGGAAGATTTAGCTGTAGTTATCAACACCCATTTTTCATCAAATATCCCTCCACCGAGTGTGCGTCAGCGTATTAAAGAATATGACGATCAAAGCCTCAAAAAATGGGATTTTAATGAGCAACCTCACACCAACAATGGCACGCAAAAAGAAGAGGTAAAATACTTAGAGGTAGAAGTAAGCGATACGCACTTGCGTGTGCACAAATATTGGCGACCAGCATTTATTGCGGTTTTTGTTTTGTCTAAAATATTCTTAGCAGCGGCTTTATATTTTTACTTCAAGTCTGACTCGCTCAATAAAGAAAACTTAAAACTTCAACAAGAAATAGAGTTATTGAAGAAATAATCTTCGATAACTCTATTTTATCTACAATGCACGAACTCGAACCCACCTACAATTGGCGTAAATATTATATAAGTGAGGTCGATAAAAAATCGCCTTTCTATGGCCGAACCTACGGAACCACTTACAAAAATACCATTTATGGCTATTACATCGACCCAAACTGGGACGATATCGGCTCCGAAACGCTTTATTGCAAAATCCTGATGGTTGATTATACTGCTCACTACGCCGTTATTGAGCTTTTTGGTGAATGGAACGATACACTCCACAACGACATCATGTTTTTGAAGCGAACTGTTATTGATTATTTAGTCGAGAAAGGCATTAATCAATACATTTTGATTGGTGAAAACATCCTGCAATTTCATGGTGGCGAACAAGACTACTACGAAGAATGGTTTGAAGATATTGAGGATGGCTGGATTGCGGCCGTAAGTTTTAGAGATTTCATTTTGGACGAATTCAAGCGTTATCGTCTTGATTCGTACATCAACTTTGGTGGCACATTGCAAATAGATAACTGGCGAACCATGAAGCCTAACTTGTTCTATGAGTTGGTTAAGGGGTTAATTATGCGTAGGTTGAGCTAACGATTATTTTTCTCGGAAAAAACCATTTACTCTTGTATCTTTGAAAACCAAAAGTAAAAAAATCGTAAATTATAATTGGTAACCTATTTATTCGACCCTTTATAATACAATAGCCAATTTGTAAGAATGAACCTTTATAAATGTTCTTGTTTCATTTTATTTTTATTTATCCCAAATTTAGCCCTCGCTCAAGAATCGGTTTTAACATCTGCTAAAACCTATCCTATAAATTTATCTGACGCCATAGGAATTCTCAAAGACTCTACAGCTACACTCTCATTAGAGCAAGTTAGACCTAAATATTTCCAAAAAAACAACAAGAACCATTTTCTTTTTCCTTACTCTGACAATGTCTATTGGGTAAAATTTCAACTTAAAAATACAGACTCCTCTCAGCATAACTTCACGCTGGTCTGGTCGAATCCTTTGGTTGAGCAACTTGATTTTTATATAACTGGTAGTTCTGGCAAAGAATTTATACATCAACAGCAAAAAATTCTGACAAAAGAAAAAGAAAAACCACTAATCGATCAAGACCCCCGATTCAACTTTACACTCAAAACAGGCGAAAGCAAAGAAATTTTCATCAAACTAACTTCTAAGCGAGGGCACTACGGCAAACTGATACTACACACCGAAAAATCTTATTACAAAAGCCAACTAAACAACCATTCAAGCCAAAGTTTTTTTAATGGTTTGGTCATTTTTAGGCTTTTTTTGGTGGTAATATTAGGATTTTTTGTCATCAAAGATTGGCCTTTTAGGTTGTATTCGTTGCATACAGTTATCAAAACTTTTGCTTTCTGGGGATACATCAATGTTGCAGGTCCGTGGTTTTCGGATAGTCCAGAAATGGTTGCTAAAATTGACTTCGTATTCTACAACTCCGTTACGCTCGGTGCTGGCTTATTTGTCTATTTTACTCAAATTAAGGGAAAACTTCCAAAAATCCACACATTAATTGCCCTTTTCATTATAGCTCTAACTATTTTTGAGAGTATTATTATCTTTATTGATTATCAATGGTATTGGCTAAAATTAGGGGTTTATAGTATTATTTTTTCAGCCTTTTACTTTTCGGCACTTTACATTTACTGTATTTTCAAGAAAATTTCTATTGAAAAGTACTATGCCATTCCATTTATATTGGGTTTAATAAGCTATGCCTTGCTTTATATCAGGCTTTTGGGCTGGATAGAACTCGAAGCGGTTTATTCGATAGCCTACTTCTTATTTTTTGGTGAAATCTTTGTTTTTATTATTTTCTTAGGTGGCATTTTCAGAAGTGCCCAACAAAAACTTCGGTTTAATATTGAGCAAAATACCCGCCTTACCGAACTCGACCAACTAAAAACAAGCTTTTTTGCCAATATTTCGCATGAGTTTCGCACGCCCCTTACGCTTATCTTAGCCAATACACAAGATTTAATCAAGCAGAAACCAGGCGAAAAAGTTTACCAAACTATTCACCGAAACGCCAATAGACTCCTCGAATTGATTAATCAATTATTGGATATTTCGAAGTTAGAAGCTGGGCAAATGGCGGTTGAAACCCAAACACTAAACCTCTCTAAATTTTTCCGCACCCTCATCAGTTCGTTTACTTCTTTGGCCGAAAGCAAGGGAGTTATATTTGAATTTAGTCAGAACAAAAACGATGTAGTTGGGGTAATTGACACGGATAAAGTTGAAAAAATTATTACCAATTTGATTTCTAATGCCATCAAGTTTACGGAAAATAAAGGTAAAGTGTTGGTTGAAGTTAGGTATCTGCCCAAGCAATTGGAGATTACAGTAGCAGACGAAGGAATTGGCATATCGGCAAATAAACTGGAAAAGATTTTTGATAGATTCTTTCAGGTAGAAAGTAATTCTAACCGAAAATTTGAAGGCACTGGCATTGGCTTGGCTCTAGTTAAAGAATTGACCAATATTCTAAATGGCACTATCAGTGTTGAAAGCAAAGAAGGAGTTGGAACAAAGTTTTCGGTGCTATTACCCATAAATTATGAAAAATGGAACGAGAGCTTGGTTGAAGCAGAGACAATGATCAATAAAACAAGTACAGACACTCCAAAGATAAACGCTGATAATACTTTTTCTGACCCCTCGAATGATAAAATCTTATTGATTGTTGATGACAACGCCGACATTCGTGATTACCTCAGAAGTATTTTTGAAACAGAATACCAAATCATTGAAGCAATCAATGGGAAAGATGGTATCAGCAAAGCCAATGAAGCCATACCAAACATCATTATCAGTGATTTGATGATGCCCGAAATGGATGGTTTTGAATTTTGTAAGCATCTCAAAAGTCAAGAGAATACCTCTCATATACCTATTGTGATGCTCACGGCCAAAGCCAATAAAGAGAGTAAAATTGAGAGTTTTGAGCTCGGAGCCGACGATTACCTAATCAAGCCTTTCAATACCGATGAAATAAAAGTACGCATTAAAAATTTGGCCGAAAAACAAGAGCGACTTCGAGCGTATTTTACGGGAACCGTTATTGACTTGAAGCCTACTGAATTGAAAGTGAATTCGGCGGATACGGTGTTCTTACAAAAACTTAAAACCATTATTGAAGAAAAAATGAGTAATAATAGTTTTGGTGTTGAAATCCTATGCAGAGAGCTTGGCATGAGTAATTCACAACTTTTACGCAAACTAAAAGCTCTTACCAACGCTACACCCAATGAGTTTATCAGAGATTTTAGGCTTCAAAGGGCCGCCGAACTACTCCAGAAAAAAGCAGGTACGGTTTCAGAAATTGCCTTTAAAGTCGGGTTTGAAAGTTTATCTTACTTCTCGAAGGTCTTTCAAGAAAAATTTGGAGTCCTGCCCAGTGAATATAAAAAATAGACAACAAAGCCCTCAGAATAACGCTTCTGAGGGCTTTTTTTATGCGATTGCTTGATATGCGTTAAAGATTGAAGGATTTGAGCTAACAACTAATTGATTTGTTTTTACCTTAAAAATTGCTACACTCTATCTTTTTTTCTTCTTGACGTAAATGAGTTAAAGAATATCATTTTTGAGTTAACTATCTATACCCACTCTCGTGTACATTTGGGCAGTTATTTTACTATAAATAATTTTCTGCCATGAATAACGAACCTCTACTTAACCTCGGAGGGCGACTAAAAATTGCCCCCAAGAACATCCGCCTGCTGAAGGCTGAAATCAACTACACCAAAGTTCATCTGGATGATGGAAGTACGCTACTATCATCAATCACACTCGGCATTTTAGAGAAACGCCTCCAAGACTTTCCGTTTTTCAGACCCAATCGCTCAGTACTCATTAACCTTGACTACGTAGTAGATTTTGAAACAGCTTCGGCACAAATCAAAATGGAAAACAATGAAACCTTCAAGATTTCAAGAAGACGAACGAAGCGTTTTTATACAATATCTAACCCAAAAACAGAAGACCAAGAGTCGGCCGACCTTTCGTGGTAGAAAGATTGAAGGTTGGAGGGAGTTTTCTTCCGAGAACTCCTCTCCTCTTTCTTGAAGACTATCACCACATTTTGAACCTTTAATTTTTCTACCAATGAAAAAACAATTTACTCACCAAAGCAAGATAACTCAGGCAATTTTAGTTTTCTTGATGTTTTTCGTGACCAACATAAGTATTGGCCAGCAATTAGACTTTATTAGACAAAGTATCTCTGGTAGCAGTACCAATAGTGCTTTTGTCCGCTCAACCACAACGGATGATGCTGGAAATGTATATGTTACTGGTTATTTTCAGGGAAGCGTTACTTTTGGAAGCTTTACCCTTACAAGTTTAAACTCAACAAGAGAGGATATTTTTATTGTAAAGTACAATTCGTCAGGCACTGTACTCTGGGCAAAACGGGCTGGTGGTATTTATGATGACGTACCAAGTGATATTGCAGTTAAAAATGGTTATGTTTATATATGTGGTTATTTTACAGATGTTGCTAATTTCAATACTCCTTCTTCAACTTCCAGCAATACATTATCATCAGAAGGAGGGAGTGGCTCCGATATGTTACTGGCTAAATATGATGATGCTGGCAATTTTCAGTGGGCTAAAAGAGCGGGCTCTGCAAGCAGTAGTACTCAGGATTTTATCTCCATTTCTGTAAATAGCACCAATATATATGTAGTTGGGGAGTTTTCGTCGACTTCAACCATCAATTTTAATAACCCTGGTGCTACGGGGAGCAACGAATTGGCGGGAAATGGAGCTGTAGGCGGTTTAAATATTTGTTTGGTCCAGTATGACCTAAGTGGAAACTTTCAGTGGGCACGAGGTGCAGGAAGTAGTTCAGGTACAACACGAGTAAATGGCGTAGAAGCAACAGAAGATGCTGTGTACGTTGTTGGAGCTCATCAAGGAAGTATCAGTTTTGGACAGTTTAGCTTACCAGCCTATGGTGGATATTTTGTTAAATACGGTACTGATGGTACAGTGTTGTGGGCAAAAATAATTGACAGCGTAAGTAATTTTTCCCCATTCATTTATGGTGTAGCTGCCTATGGCTCATCAGTTTACATATCAGGATATTACACAACTTCTGCAACTTTTGGTTCGACAGTTCTTGAAGCAGCACCCGAAAATGTAGATAATCAGAACATAACTGACATGTTTGTGGCGAGATATGAAAACGATGGAACTTTCGTTTGGGCAAAAAGGGCTGGTGGGGCCACCACTTCAACATTTGCTTTTGGCAGGGGTATGGTGGCAAATAGTAAAGGAGTTTTTATTGCTGGATATTTTAAGGGTCCTATAAATTTTAATACACCACATCTTGTAGGTTCAAATGAAATGATGTCTTCTGGTTCTTCTGCAGATGCTCTACTGGCAAAATATACCCATAGTGGTGATTTTCAATGGGCCAAAAGAGCCGGTAGTAGTAGTACGCCACAAACAAGGGTATTTGGAATAAGTATGTTCAACAATGCTATATATACTGTTGGCACTTTTAACGGAACCATTAACTTTAATACGCCAGATGCACCAGGAAGTAATGAAATTACGGCAGTTTCAAGTACTAATGAAACTTATTTAGCCAAATATACCAATACCGATACTCCCGAAATCAATCTTAAAGGCAATAATACCTTAATAGTAAGTGGCGATGCCACACCATCAGCTACTGACCATACTGATTTTGGGTCTCAAAATGTAGTATCGGGTACAGTAGTCAGAAGTTTTACCATTGAAAATGCAGGTACAGCAACATTAAATATAAGCTCAATAAGTACAGGAAACAGTGAATTTACCGTTGGAGGAATCACATTACCTGCCACGGTAAGTGCTGGAAGTTCTACTACTTTTACTGTAACTTTCGACCCTTCGGCAAGTGGAGCAAGGACAGCTACAGTGAGTATTGTCAATAATGATGCTGATGAAAACCCTTATACATTTGCCATACGGGGTATAGGTTTGGCAGCAACAAGTTTGAGTTTGAGTTCGGGTACAAATCCTTCTATTCAAGGTAATAGTGTTACATTTACTGCTACTCTAACATCCAATTCACTTGGAGTAAATGGTCAGGTGATTTCACTTTCGATAGGTGCTTCAAATTTTACAGCTTCAACAAATTCCTCAGGAGTTGCTACATTTTTGGTTTCTTCATTAGCTATTGGTTCTCATACTGCAACGGCTTCTTTTGCAGGAAATCTTACGCAATATGCCGCAAGTACAAGTAATACAGTAACACAGGTGGTAAATTCAGCAGGTACACCTTTCATCACCCGTTGGAATCTGGCTACAGCAGGTTCAGGGGCTACGCAATTAAGTTTTGGGGTAGCTACTGGTGGAACTGTCAATTATACATGGACAACCGTACCTGCTGGTACAAGTGGTTCGGGGTCGTTTAGTGGTTCAACGGCGTCAATTACGGGTTTGCCCTCTGGTGCTACGATTGATTTAAGTATTTTTCCTACAAATTTCGAAAGAATCGACATAAACAATGGAACCGACAAAAACCGACTAATTGATGTAAAACAATGGGGTAGTGTAGCTTGGACTTCTATGTTTAGAGCCTTTGATGGATGTGCAAATTTGAACATAACTGCCAGCGACAGCCCCAATTTGAGTGGAGCAACAGACCTTAGCTACATGTTTTATAATTGTACAAGTTTGAACACAAATATTAATAGCTGGAATGTGAGTACTATTACCTCCTTGTTTGCTATGTTTTCAGGAGCAACCGCCTATAACCAACCCTTAAATACTTGGAACGTAAGCAATGTGATTGATTTTGGGGATATGTTTAACGGAGCAACTGCTTTTAATCAGCCATTAAATTCGTGGGTATTAAATACCAATAGTGGGGTAAATATCAATCTATCCTATATGTTTAGAAATGCCGATGCCTTTAACCAAAGCTTAAACTCATGGAATACGATAAGAGTAACAGATATGAGTTTTATGTTTTATCAAAACAATGCTTTCAATGGCAATATTACGAGCTGGAATACGAGTAATGTAATTGCCATGGACAATATGTTCAATATGGCTGGAGAAGTAGGAGCATTCAATCAAGATATTTCAGGATGGAATGTGGGAAATGTAACCAATATGTATGGAATGTTTAGTGATAGTCCTTTCAATCAAAATTTATCGAATTGGAATATTTCAAATGTCACTGACCTTGGATATATGTTTTATGGTGCAACAGCTTTCAATCAAAGTTTAGCAGGCTGGGCAGATAATCTGAATGCCAATGTAAGTTTAGATAATTTTCTTTCTTATTGCGGGATGAATACTGCCAACTATGACGCTACTCTAACGGCTTTCAGAAATTTAGGGCCTAACGGCAGGTCGATGGGTGCTTTTGGTCGTCAATATTGTGCGTCGGCTGGTGATAGAGCCAATTTGGTACTGCCAATAGGAAGTGGTGGCAAAGGCTGGACAATAGCAGGTGATGAAAGTGCTGTGCCTTCAGCCCCCGTAGGTACAAACAATCCAAGTATTTGCAATAATACATCGGCTTCCCTAACAGCATCTTGTACGTCTGGTTCGCCAGTTTGGTACAATGCCAGTTCGGTAGCAATTCCATTTACAGGCTCACCTTATGTAACGCCAAATCTAACATCACCAACAACTTACAATGTTCGATGTGAAAATGGAACTTGTCAAAGTAGTTTTGTAGCTGTAAATGTTTCGATAAATGCCTTGCCAGTACCTAATCCAAGTAGCAATTCGCCTGTTTGTAGTGGAAGCTCTCTTAACTTATCATCGGCGGCAAGTACAACTTATTCATGGACAGGACCAAATAGTTTTACTTCTTCACTACAAAATCCAAGTATTTCTAATGTAACAATATCAGCAGGCGGAACATACACCATTACCCAAACGAATAGTTCTGGCTGTACTGCAAGTGCTACAACATCAGTAACAATCACACCTTCACAAACCTATTACCAAGATTCGGATGGTGACGGTTTTGGCAACCCAGCGGTAAGTAGTCAAGCATGCAGCCAACCCAGCGGTTATGTATCCAACAACACAGATTGTAATGACAATAGTACTTTAGAAAAACCAGAACAAACTTGGTATAAAGATGTCGACAACGATGGCTATGCTCAAACTGGGGCAGCTACCATCATCCAATGCAGTCGCCCTGTTGGCTATAAAGTAGTGACAGAATTATTGGCGAGTTCTGGAGATTGTAACGACAACAATGCAGCGATTAAACCCGGTGCGACTGAAATCTGCGATGGCATCGACAATAATTGCAATGGCTTTATAGATGAAGGCCTTACTCCAAACACCCCCACAGTCACATCAAATCCAACGATATGTAGCAATACAACAGCCTCGCTATCAGCTACTTGTGCAACTGGAACAGTTACGTGGTATGGCTCAAATAGTACAACTCAATTGGCAACTGGTTCATCTTATCTTACTGATGCCTTAACTGCTCCTACTACCTACAATGTGCGTTGCGAAAGTGGTACTTGTGTGAGTAGCTTTGTAGCGGTAAATGTAAGTATAACCGCTGCCCCAACTGTCAGTATTTCATACCCAGCGGCAGCCATATGTAAAAGTGCGGGTACAACCGATATTACTCGCAACGGAACACCATCAAGTGGCGGCACATTTTCATCAAGTCCATCGGGTTTAACACTAAACTCCAGTACGGGGCGAGTTACACCAAGTAGCTCAACCGCAAATACTTATACCGTAACACTTACAATCCCAGCATCAGGTGGTTGCCCAGTTTATACCACCACAACCGCTCTTACGATTACTGCCGAACCAAGTGCAACCATTGGTTATGCCGCCAGTGGATATTGTACAACCGCTGGTGTTCAGAATGTTATTCGTACTGGTACAGCAGGCGGAACATACGCTGCTTCACCATCAGGGCTAAGCATTGACACTAATACAGGACAAATTACGCCAAGTACGAGTACACCTGGCAATTATACCGTTATTTACACCATTCCGGCTACTGGTGGGTGTAGTCAATTTCAAGCAAGTGATATTGTCTCTATTAGCTCACCTGCCAGTGCCACGATTGCATACGCTGCCAGTGGTTTTTGCAGTACGGATGGGGCGAAAAGTGTCAATCGAAATGGCACTGCTGGGGGTACGTTTAGTGCTGCTCCTGCTGGTTTAAGTATTAGTTCGAGTAGTGGTCTAATCACGCCAAGCAGTAGCTCGGCAGGAACTTATACCGTTACTTATAGCATCGCCGCAACCAATGGCTGTCCAGCATTTACCACTACCACAAGTGTTGCTATCTCTACGCCTCCGAGTGCTACAATAGGCTATACGGGTTCACCATTTTGCGGAGTTTCTACCCCAATTAATGTTAGCAGAACTGGTACTACAGGCGGAACATTTAGTTCAAGTCCTGCGGGTTTATCAATCAACCCAAGTACTGGACAAATCACACCAAACACCAGCACAGCAGGCACTTACACGGTTACTTACTCAGTTTCGAGCAACTGTCCATTATTTACAACTACTGCCAGCGTAGCACTGAGTAGCCAACCAAGCGTGCCAACGAATGTTAGCACGAGTTCAAATTTACTTTGTGGTGGAGCAAGTGTTACCTTATCAGCTACTTGTGCTTCGGGTACTGTAACATGGTACAATCAAGCTATAGGAGGAACCTCCATTGGAAGTGGCTCATCATTGTCACAAACTCCTAACGTCACTACTACTTATTATGTAAATTGTAATAACGGAATCTGTGAAAGTAACCGTATTGCCACAAATCCGGTGGTAGTAGAAAGGGGTAACGGTGGAATCAGTACACCCTATACCAATAGCTCATATGTAACACCAGACAATTTGTATTACAATAAAATTACGCTAACAAAAGGAATCAGAGCTGACTCGATGAAAGTTTTGATAGTGAACGGTGACATTCAGGTACAAGGTAATGCAAGAATAAAATTTGCTATCTACTCTGACCTAAACGGTGAACCGAATACACTTTTGGCAAGTTCGGATGGTAATGCTGCAGAAAATGCACCATTCTTAGTAGAAGGTTTAAATAAATTCAGACTCAATACTCCTACCTATTTAAGTTGTGGAACATACTGGATTTCGTATGTAATCAGTAACCCAGAATCAATTGCTGCCAATTTCCAAAATGGTGACACTGTTCCTGATTCAGATACAAAATATTCGCCATTTACCTTCGGGAATGCCTTCCCAACGGTTAATAATCTTACAAAATCTACTAATGGGTTTGCCTACAATGTCTATTTCTCTGGTGCTGCCGATTGTCAGATTATAGCTCCAACGGTTAATCAGAACGTAAACGTTTGTAGTGGAAGTTCGGCAACACTCACGGCAACTTGTACTTCGGGAACTGTTACGTGGTACACCTCGGCAACAGCGAGTACAGGTACTGCGAACTCTCCGTTAATTACTCCAATCATTAATGCCAATACAAGTTATTATGTGGCATGTGTTTCGGGAAATTGTGCAAGTGCCAGAACTCAAGTTAATTTGACTGTTATAGCACCACCTAATATCCAAATAAATGGCACTAATAATCTAAGTTGTGCTGTTAACAGCGTTACAAGAACTGCTTCGGG